>JAQUHM010000158.1 GCA_028683595.1 Geobacteraceae bacterium
GAAAAACGTCCTTGAACTGGACCGGGACGATATTAACCTGGATTTGGAAACCATCCTCGATACCTGTGGCACCGGCGGCAGCGGGACCAATACCTTCAACGTTTCCACCACCGTGGCTTTTGTGGTTTCTGCCTGTGGTGTCAAGGTTGCCAAGCATGGTAACCGTTCGGTTTCTTCCTCCTGCGGTAGTGCTGATGTTCTGGAAGCCCTGGGTGTCAACCTGGATGTGACTCCTGAAACCGTGGAGCATTGTATCGCGGAAATCGGCCTCGGCTTCCTCTTTGCGCCAGCTCTCCACGGAGCTATGAAGCATGCCATTGGCCCGCGCCGGGAGATCGGAATCCGCACAATCTTCAACATTCTCGGTCCCCTGACGAATCCAGCCGGAGCCCAGTGCCAGGTTCTCGGGGTCTACCGGGAGGAATTGACCGAAAAGCTGGCCCATGTGCTGAAAAAACTCGGCTGCCGGCGGGGTTTTGTGGTGCATGGTCTCGACGGTATGGACGAAATTACCTTGACTAAAGAGACGCGAATTGCCGAAGTTACGCCCCAGGGGGTTTCCTCACGGCTCTTCAGTCCTGAAGAGTTGGGGCTGGCGAGGTGCACTCTGGATGAACTGCGTGGCGGCGATGCCCAGGCAAATGCCGCCATTGTCAGAGACGTGCTGTCGGGTGCCGCGGGACCGAAGCGGGATATCGTACTCCTTAACGCAGCATTTTCCCTGCTGGCTGCCGGAAAAGTACCAGGGCTTTCCGAAGGCCTTGCCATGGCAGCGGAAACCATCGATTCCGGCCGGGCCTTGGCTCAGCTGAAGAAGCTGATCATCCTGACAAATCACTAGTACTGCAAGGCCGGCTGCTGTGTGCCCCTTCACAGATTGGAAAAAACAACGATGACTGATACTCCGGATGTTCTGAAGAAAATATTCGATTATAAACTGGCTGAGCTTGCCGTGGCAAAGTCCCGGGTCGGGTTTTCCGAACTGAAAGCGAGGACTGTGGATTGTCCCCCGGCACGTGCTTTTCTGAAGGCACTCCGTGCAACGGACGATGCAGGGCAGACCGCCGTGATTGCCGAGGTGAAAAAGGGCTCGCCCAGCAAGGGCCTCATCCGGGCGGATTTCGACCCTGTTGCCATTGCCGGAACCTATGAGGCAAACGGAGCCAGCTGTCTTTCTGTCCTGACTGACGAGCATTTCTTTCTCGGTCATCTCGACTTTCTTGCCGTAATCCGCAACCAGGTGAGCATACCTCTGCTGCGGAAGGATTTCATCTTCGACCCCTACCAGATCTTCGAGGCGCGCGTCGCTGGGGCGGACGCAATACTGCTCATCGCCGCCATGCTTGACCTCGATTGCTTGCGGGATCTCCTTGGTCTTGCCGGTGAGTTGTCCCTCGATGTCCTGCTGGAGGTCCATGATGAGCGGGAACTGGAGATGGCACTGTCAACCGATTGCCCGCTGGTGGGAATCAACAACCGGAATCTCCATACCTTCATGACCGATCTCGGGACCACGGAGCGGCTCTGCGCTAAGATGCCGCCAGACCGGTTTGCAGTTGCCGAGAGCGGCATCACATGCCGGGAAGACGTTATTCGGCTTCGGAGTGCCGGTGCCCAGGCCTTTCTCGTGGGTGAGTCGCTCATGCGCGAGAAGGACTTTGGCAGAAAGCTTCGGGAACTCAGGGGAGAAACCTGAAGAGGTGTTTGACTGGATGGACAGGCTTCCGCGCCGAAACGCTCCAACGTGCAGGCAGGATCTACAGGATACAGCAGCAAAGATTCGCGAGGCTCTTGAGCGTTTTTCCAAGATGTCTTTGTAATTCCTGAACATTTTTCAGGGGACTTCCATCGTGTGCCGTGTTTTGATCGGGGGGCGGTATGCGCAGCAAGGTGTTCTAAATATGGTAAAAGTTAAAATCTGCGGCATTACGAACGAGGAGGACGCTCTCCAGGCAGTGGATGCAGGGGCTGACGCCCTAGGTTTTGTTTTCTACGATCTGTCCCCGCGCTGCATCTTCCACGAAACCGCGGAGCAGATAATCAAGAAACTGCCGCCATTCGTAATAACGGTAGGGGTCTTCGTGAACAATCCCATCCAGTCAATTAACCTTGCGGTGGAGCGGTGCAGGATTCAGGTGGTGCAGCTCCATGGAGATGAGACACCGAATTTCTGTACCGGTTTGCCCCATAAGATCGTCAAGGCGTTCCGGATCCGCGATATCGCGAGTCTCGAGAACATGAAAAATTACTCGGTGTCCGGCTTTCTCCTTGATGCATATGTCCCGGGCACTTACGGCGGCACCGGTCTCACCTTTAACTGGGAGACTGCCAGGATTGCCAAGCAGTACGGACCCATTATCCTGGCCGGCGGCTTGAACGTGGGCAATGTTCGCGAGGCAGTGGAAACGGTCCAACCTTATGCCATCGACGTTTCCAGTGGAGTTGAAGCTTCGACTGGCAGGAAAGACCATGCCAAGGTCAAAGAATTTATCAAGCGTGCCAAGGGATTGTGAGATTCCGTTGAGACACAACGTGGAGGAGTAATGAAGATACCGGATACAGCGGGCCATTTCGGCCAGTTCGGCGGAAAATTTGTCCCGGAAACCCTGATGCCGGTCCTGATGGAACTGGAAAAGGCCTACCAGGAGTATAAAAACGACAGGGAATTTAAAGAGGAATTTGCCTACTATCTGCGGGAGTACGTAGGCAGGCCGAATCCCCTTTACTTTGCTGAGAAGCTGACCAAGAGACTCGGCGGCGCAAAGATCTACCTGAAGAGGGAGGATTTGAACCATACCGGCGCCCACAAGATAAATAACACCATCGGCCAGGGGCTTCTTGCAAAGCGGATGGGGAAAAAACGGGTCATTGCTGAAACCGGAGCCGGCCAGCATGGGGTTGCAACGGCTACGGTGGCCGCCCTGATGGGAATGGAATGTGAGGTCTTCATGGGCGAGGAGGATATCCACCGCCAGTCACTGAATGTCTTCCGTATGAAACTGCTCGGCGCAACGGTCACGCCGGTATTCTCAGGTACCGCTACCCTCAAGGATGCCATGAATGAGGCGCTGAGAAACTGGGTTACCCACGTCAAGTCGACTTTCTACGTAATCGGGACAACCGCCGGTCCCCATCCCTATCCGATGATGGTACGCGACTTTCAGGCTATTATCGGCCGCGAGACGAAACTTCAGCACGAGAAAGCCGAGGGCAGGCTTCCGGACTATCTGGTTGCCGCGGTTGGCGGCGGCAGCAACGCCATGGGGCTTTTCTATACTTTCCTCAAAGAGAATGATGTGCGGATGATCGGCGTTGAAGCGGCCGGGTATGGAATTCAAAGCGGAAAACATGCTGCTCCCCTGTGTGCAGGGAAGGTAGGTGTGCTCCATGGCAACAAGACCTATCTCCTCCAGGACGATGATGGACAGATTGCCAACGCCCATTCCATCTCTGCCGGGCTCGACTATCCGGGTGTGGGGCCTGAGCATGCCTGGCTCAAGGATACGGGACGTGCGGACTATGTTTCCATAACCGATGAAGAGGCCATGGAGGGCTTCCGGATACTGACTGAAGAAGAGGGGATTCTCCCTGCACTGGAGTCGTCGCACGCCATTGCCCATGTCCTGAAGCTGGCACCGACCCTGCCACGCGACAAGACCATCGTGGTCTGTTTGTCCGGGCGCGGCGACAAGGATATCCATACCGTTGCCGACTATATGAAGGTTACGCTGTAGTATCCCGGGTAGCTGATTTCTTTTCTGTAAATTCCGGTATGTTTCAGGTTTTGGTTGCGTTGTGTCGACAAGGCCCGCGTAGTCTGATGCATCGGGGGATAAAGCTGTCTTTGGCCGGAATGTACCGTGTAGGGTACGTTCCGGCCATCAGTTTTTAGACTACAGAAATAATTTGACATGGATGGCTCTATGAGGAACGTTGAGGAGAGATTTTCAGGGATTTTATTGGGGTCCTGTTGTTTCCGACGAGGTTTTTTCGGAGAGAATTTTGCTGGCGACTTTTTCGACGGTAGCGAGAAGCTCTTTGAGCAGGATTGGTTTGATAATGTTCCGGGTGATCTTCAGCTTCCTTGTTTCCTCGATAAACTCGGAATCTTCGTTGGCGGTGGTAAAGATTATCGGGACATGTGTGTTGATGGCACGAATCGCCTGTGACATCTTGAGTCCGTCCATGACCGGCATCCGGGTGTCGGTGATGATGATGTCAGGGTTATGCCGTTCGAAAATATCCAGACCCTCTTTGCCGTCCTGCGCCAGATGAATCGTTGCATAGCGTGCCGCAAGGATCTTGTTGATGGTCATCCTGGTGATCAGCTCATCTTCAACATACAGTATCGAAAGATGTACCCGGTCTTTGTGCACGTCAGTCATGTCCATCCTCCGATTCCTGGCTGCGGTAACAGAAAATAGTACTCAGGGCGGGTACCCTGCTTCGGGGATTAACGAAGAGGTTGCACTTTTCCTTCCGGACAGGTGCCGCTGCTGCTTGCCGTCAACTCTTGAGCAACGTGTCTTATTTTAACTAAACATGAACAATTCCGCTCTGTCAAGGTTGGAATTTTCCCCTAGCTTTTTGTAATCCTCCGCTATCCTCAACACAGATCAGACAACGACCCGGATTCGGGCACTTTCCCTCTAACAACATTCCTACTTTACGCCATACAAGAGGCTCCGTTAAAGCCACAATCCTGCCCATGCCAATGCTTTCCGTATAGTTTCTAAATAGTTTCCATCCGGAAAGTCTTGGCAGGGGCCGGGTTGGAACTTCCCCGAAGCCTCTCGTAATCGGTCACCACCCGTTATGCTGATCAGCTAATATGCTGGTTTTAGGCGGTTTTCCTGCTGTTGCAATCGTGCAATGAAGCCGTACGAGAGACCCCGTGAAAGCCCCAACCCTACACGGAACAGTACTTTCCCAGTTTCCGGATGGAAACTAAATAATTTCCTGATCTGTACTGCAAACAAAAATCAACTATTGTGACTGTACTCGTCTTTGAGTTTGTTTTATAGTGCGATCAAGGTGTTATAAACCTACAATTCTTTTTCTGCCAGCTGATTCACCCCGGTGGCAACAAACCTCCGCTACACAAATCCCGTTACAAAATCACTGCACGCCGAGTTGCTCTGGAAGATTGAAATTGCGATAACCGTTATATAAAAAAATATATATCACTGAGTGCAAACCAAAAGGAGATAAGGAATGAAAAAGTTAGGTATAGGCAATTATCGGCTCCCGGATAGAAAGGTGCCTGGCTCGCCAGTTGTGGAACTATTGCCGCATGAGGCTTTGATGGAGCTGAGTTCCATTGCAACCGAGAAAGTTGTCAAAATGACGCTCAGATCCATCGGTCGAGCCGAACTCTTCGAGGCCAGGCATCCTTTCTGGAATAGCCTTGCTCGCTGCTATGTGCGGGTAATAGAGCAGTTCGATGCAATGAACGAACTGTTTCCCGGTATAACAAGGGTTGTTCACAATAGTGAGATCCTGCGTGGAGATATTCTCGTCAGCGATTATACCATTGGCCTGAATTTCGGGTCTCTTGACGGGAAAACAGTTCCCCTGATGATCAGGGTTCTGGAAGTCGATGGCGATACCGTGAAGGGCGAAGTCCTGAAGGGGGGCGATTACCGGAACAATGGGGTTTGTTGTTTTAAAAACGAGTTATGGTTCTTCCTGTCACACAAGTTCGGGATTCTGAATGGCAGCAAGAAGAGAGTACGGTAGCACCCGCTACAGGGTCTTCCTGAAGCGGCTCACGGCAAAGCCGAGGATCACGGTGCCGAGAAGGAAAAGAGCGAGGAGCTGGTTCCACAGAACTCCGATTCCAACGCCCTTCAGGAAGATGCCGCGTATGATGACCAGGTAATAGCGGAGCGGATTGAGAAAGGTAAGCCACTGGACGGGATCCGGCATGTTTTCGATGGGAAAGGCGAACCCGGAAAGAAGCATGGCCGGAAAGATAAAGAAGAAGGCGCTCATCATGGCTTGCTGCTGGGTTCTGCTGACTGTTGAAATCAAGAGGCCGAAGCCGAGGCTGCTCATAAGGAAAAGGGCGGTTGCCCCGAACAGGAGCGAAATGCTCCCTCGTATGGGGACATCAAACCAGAAGGCGGACACCAGGGTGATAAGGGCAACGTCGATGAATCCAATCAGGATAAAGGGGACGGTTTTGCCGAGGATGAACTCGCTGCGACGAATCGGGGTAACGATGATTTGTTCCATGGTTCCGATTTCTTTTTCACGAACCACCGCCATGCTCGAAAGGAGCATGGTGATAATGAACACGATGTTCGCGATCACGGCAGGGACATAGAAATTGCGGCTCTCGAGGTTTTCGTTGAACCAGGCGCGACTTTCCATCTCCACGCCTCCAACCCGGAAAGAAGGACCGAAGGCACGCTCCGCTTGATCCAGGCGGATACGGTCATTGTAGCTGGATGCTATCATTCCGGCATACGTTAGAACAATTCCGGCGGTATTGGAATCGGTCCCGTCCAGGAGTATCTGCAGCGGTGCAACCCTTCCCGCACCCAACTCTGCGCTGAAGCCCCTGTTCATCCTGAGCACAGCTTTGACAGTGCCCTTGTTGATCAGTTCCTCCACTCTCTTGTCTCCGTACACATACTCCTCAATCCGAAAATAGCCTGACCCGGCGAATCTGGCGATCAAGTTCCTGCTCTCCGGGCTGTTGTCCAGATCGTAGACCGCGGTCTTTATGTCCTTTACATCGGTATTGACCGCATAGCCGAAAACTATGGTCTGGAATACCGGGATAAGGAAAATGATGATCCGCATCTTCGGGTCCCGGAGAACCTGAATGAATTCCTTCACCAGCATGGATTTCAGACGTTCGAACATGGAAAAACCTTTGTGTTTTTGTTTATTCGATTTTTTTCCGAAACTTTCGGACCGAAATCGCCAGTACCACCACGGCAAAGACCACGAGCAGCCCCACCTGTCCGGCCATTGCCCCCAGTCCGACGTCTTTTAGATAAATTCCCCGCAGGATGGTAACAAAATAGCGGGCCGTCACAATATGGGTTATAACCTGTATAGGGCCCGGCATATTTTCGATGGGGAAGATGAACCCGGAAAGAAGAAAGGCTGGAAGCATGGTGACTACGAGAGCCAGCTGGCTTGCCACGAGCTGGCTTTTTGCCACGATGCTGATCAGGATTCCCAGGGAAAGGGCTCCCACCAGGAAGACCACGGACAGGCCGAACAGGAGCGGGAGGCTCCCGCGGAGCGGTATGTCGAAGATGAATTCTCCCACCAGAACAGCGAGGACCAGATCAAGGATGCCGATGCTGAAGTAGGGGATGAGTTTGCCAAGGATCAGTTCCGGTCCCTTCAGGGGGGTTGAGATGAGCTGCTCCATGGTTCCGGTCTCCCATTCCCGGGCAATGGTCAGGGAGGTGAGGAGTGCGGCGATGATCATCATGATAACCGCGATGAGTCCGGGAAAGAGGTAGTTTTTCGAGACCATATCGGTATTGAACCAGACGCGTGGTCTCACTTCGAGCTGTGCGAGTCTCACTTCGCTGCCGGTGCTGCGTCGAATTTGGCGGAGAACAATGTCCTGGGAGAAGGTTGCTACGATATTCTGGGCATAACCCAGCGCGTATGTTGCGGTATTGGGATCGCTTCCGTCCAGCAGCACCTGTACCGAGGTCTTTCTGCCTGAATCGACGCGACGGGCGAAGTCCGTCGGGATGATGAGAGCTATTACGGCATCGCGGCTGTTGATGGCCTGGTCGATGTCGCGGTAGTTGTCCGTGTGAGTTCGCAGGGAAAAATAACGGGACCCCGAAAAGCGGCTTAGCAGTTCCCGGCTCTCGTGGGAGTTGCTTTGGTCCCAGGCGATCAGGGGAACCCTGTCCACATCAAGGGTCAGGGCATAGCCGAAGAGGAAGAGCAGGAGCATAGGGATAGCGATGCCCATGCCGAGACTTCGGGGGTCACGGATAATATGGAGAAATTCCTTTTTCGCGACAGCCTTGATGCGTTGAATATTCATAACAATCCGGAATTCAGCAACAAAATAAAATACCCAGCCCCTTACCCCTTACCCCGCCTTTCACTTCCTAAAAACCTGCTGCGGTGCTTCCATCCGGTCATGTGCCTCGATGAGGGAGACAAAGACATCTTCCAGGGACGGCAGGATCGTATTCATGCCGTGTACTGAGATGCCTCTGACAGCAAGCGCATCCATCATGGCGGGCATGGCACGGTCAGCATTTTCTGCCACGACGTGCAGTCCTCTGCCAAACAAGGCTGCATGGCGTATGCCTTCAATCTTTTCGATATGCTCCATGGCTTCGTGGGCACTTTCGCAGCTGACCTCGATGACGTCTTCCGTCATAAAGCCTGTTTTCAGCTTCTCCGGTGACCCCAGAGCAATCAGCTGGCCGCGATAGATGAGAGATC
>JAQUHM010000159.1 GCA_028683595.1 Geobacteraceae bacterium
ACTTGGAGCGATGCACAGGCCTCTTGCTCTTGAAATGGGCGGCAAAAATGCCATTATTGTCATGGATGATGCTGATCTTCACCTGGCTTTGGAGGGGGTTCTCTGGGGGGCTTTCGGCACAAGCGGTCAGCGCTGCACTGCTTCCAGCAGGGTTCTTGTCCATACAACCTTGTATGACCGATTTCTTGCATTGCTCAGGACAGCAGCAGAACGCTTGAAAATCGGGTCGGGCTTGAATTCTTCAACGGATGTGGGTCCCTTGGTCAATGAACAACAGCTAAACAGGGTTCTCGGATACATTAAAATCGGCAAAGAGGAGGGGGCACGACTCTTTTGCGGAGGGAATAGAATCCTTGCTGGCGATCTTGTTTATGGTTATTTTGTCGAGCCGACGATTTTTGCCGATGTTCTTCCCCGGATGAGAATAGCGCAGGAAGAAATATTCGGGCCGGTAGTCTCGGTTCTGCGGTTCTCCACTCTTGAAGAGGCAATAGCCATCGTAAACGATGTGCCGTTCGGGCTCTCATCATCCATCTACACCCGGGATGTCAACAGCAGTGCCCGGGCAGAAAGGGATCTGCAGACCGGACTTGTGTACATAAATGCATCTACCATAGGGGCGGAGATCCATCTCCCCTTCGGCGGATGGAAACATTCCGGCTCAGGTCATCCGGAGGCTGGTGGAAGGGGTGGTGCACTGGATTTTTACAGCAGGGTGAAAGTCATCTATCGTGATTTCAGCGGTCGCCTCCAGAAGGCGCAGATAGACAAGTAAGGCACTGGGGGGGGTATGAAAGATTCTCTTGATATTATGCAACGGGCTGCAGAGGTTTTTACACCGGCACTTCATAACTATTACCCCATTCCTGTTGTTCGCGGCGAAGGTGTTTCTGTCTTTACATCAGACGGAAAGAGCTGGATGGATTTTTCCTCGGGTCTCGCTGTTCTGGCTTTGGGTCATAATCATCCGCGTGTTGTGGCCGCAGCAAAGAAGCAGATGGAAAGCCTGATCCATACCGGGGGAGTTTATTTTAATGAGTCAACAGTGTCAGCTGCGGAAAAACTTGTTTCCATAACTCCGCCCGGTCTTGACCGGCTGTTCTTCAGCAACTCCGGTGCAGAGGCAGTGGAAGGGGCCTTGAAAGTTGCACGCTATGTGTCAGGCAGGCAGGGGATACTATCTTTTACCCGAGCTTTTCATGGCCGGACCCTTGGAGCGTTGTCTGTAACTACCAGTGCGGCTGCTTACCGCATGAAGTACCATCCGCTTCTTCCTTCCGTCTACCAGGTACCGTATCCGTATTGTTTCCGTTGTCCTTTTCGGCAGGAGCCTGACAGCTGTGGTCTCTGCTGTCTCCAGGATCTCGAAGATACGCTGAAATACAAAATTTCTGCTGAAGAGGTTGCTGCCATTATCATTGAACCTTTTCTCGGTGAAGGCGGCTATTTCCCTGCGCCATCCGCTTTTCTTGTGGCACTTCGCGAGGTTTGCGACCGTTACGGTATTTTTCTTGTTTTTGACGAGGTCCAATCGGGAATGGGCAGGACGGGGCGTTGGTTCGCGTCAGAATTGTCGGGGGTTGTTCCCGACATTTTGGCTGTTGCCAAGGGAATTGCTTCCGGATTTCCGCTTTCAGCTGTTGTCGCCCGGAAAGAAATCATGGAGCAATGGCCATCCGGTGCCCATGGAACGACCTTTGGCGGCAATCCCGTATCCTGTGCCGCTTCCAGTGCCACCATCGACGTTATTCGGGAAGAGTCCCTCCTGGAAAAGGCTTTTTCCAAGGGATTCCAGGTATTCGAAAGACTGCAAAGGTTGTCAGTAAAGCACCCTGTAATCGGCCAGGTTCGCGGACACGGCTTTATGATCGGGATTGAGTTCGTACTGTCTGATCGCGCCCCGGATACTGCATCCTGCAAAAAAGTGATCAACTATTGCCTGGATAATGGTTTGATTCTTATAAACTGCGGTATTGAGCGCAACATAATCCGCTTTATTCCGCCGCTCGTGACAAACGATAAAGAACTGGATGCTGCCCTCACAATTTTCGAAGAAGGAGTTCGTCGACTGGCATGAAACGCGAGCGGATTCTCATAATGGGTGCTGCCGGCAGGGATTTTCACAACTTCAATGTCTGTTTTCGCGACGATTTGCGCTTTCGGGTGGTTGCCTTTACCGCTGCCCAGATACCGTATATCACCGATCGCCGCTATCCTGCTTCCCTGGCCGGGAATCTGTACCCCCGGGGTATTCCCATTTATGATGAAATGAAACTCTCCGAGTTGATTCTGCGTCTTCGTGTGGACCGGGTGGTTTTCTCCTATAGCGATATCTCCCATGATGAACTGATGCACAAGGCATCTCTGGTCCTTTCACAGGGCGCGGATTTTTCTCTGTCCGGTCCCAATGCCACCATGTTAAAGAGCCGTAAGCCCGTTATTTCCGTTTGTGCAGTCCGAACCGGGTGCGGTAAAAGTCAACTGACCCGCTATCTGTGTGAAGTCCTGAAGGGAAAAAATCTGCTCCCGGTGGTTGTTCGTCACCCGATGCCTTATGGCGACCTGGCAAGTCAGGAGGTGGAGAGGTTTGGCAGTTTTGATGATCTGTCACTCTATCGTTGCAGCATCGAGGAGAGGGAAGAGTATGAGCCGCTTATTACGAAGGGTGCTGTTGTTTTTGCCGGTGTGAATTATGCCAAAATTCTGAGTCTGGCGGAAAGGGAAGGGGATATGATCCTCTGGGACGGGGGCAATAACGACTTTCCCTTCTTTGTCCCGGACCTCGAGATTGTCCTTGTCGATCCTCTCCGCAGTGGAGATGAAACCGGCTACTTCCCCGGTGAAGTGAACCTGCGTCGGGCTTCGGTGGTTATTATAAACAAAAGCAATACCGTTGAGCGCCAGGTGTGTGATCGTCTAGAGAATAGTATTCACACGGTAAATCCTGATGCCAAGGTTGTTCGCACCCTTTCACAGATTTCCCTTACAGACCCGTCTTCCGTGGAGGGGCGGAATGTTCTGGTTATCGAGGATGGCCCTTCCATTACCCATGGCGGACTTGCTTCCGGAGCCGGGTATGCCGCTGCTATTCAATTCAAGGCCGGCACGGTGGTTGATCCGCGTCCCTATGCTGTAGGTTCCCTTGCTGATACCTTTGCAGCGTATCCCCATATCAGTCGGGTCCTGCCAGCCATGGGATACAGTCCGGAACAGATCGAAGACCTCCGTCAGAGCATTGAAAGAACCCCTTGTGACCTGATCCTTTCGGCAACACCTATCAATCTTCGCCGTCTGATGACTCTCTCTAGGCAGGTCATGCATGTATCTTACGATATCTGTGAGGAGCCCGGGGCACCGCTGAGAAAAATTGTCTTGCAATTTCTTACTGAAAAAGGTCATTAATTTTAACTGCTGTCAGATACGTTTACTTTGAACCTTCACCCTCTGCGCTTTTGCCTCCCGGGCAATTCCCAGAAGGGAGTTTTGCCGTCTTTGCCGGGGGGAATATGCCCCCTTTCAGCGCAGGAACCCGTTTTTTCTCGTAAGGAGCTTTTCACCATTGAAGACATGTGTCAGAAAAATTGAGTTAAAGAATTCGTTGACCCTTCTGGTTCACGATACTACCCGCCGCTACTACGAGGATTATCATCTCGTCAGGCTGGAAATAGAATGCGAAATTGCCGTGGATGAAGCCTTTTTTGAGGGATCCGGGAAATTGGCCGAGGCGCGCAGGATGCTCGGTGATTCCGTCACCTATCGACGTACTGTCGAAAAGATGGGGGTTCCTTTTGTCGAGATTGAATCGGCTCGGGATGATATCATTTCCTCTTTTATAGCCACTTCGGTTCCTTACCTTTCACACGAAGATTTTCCCCGGAAGTTTGTGCAGTCGGAATTGAAAAAGTCATCTGGGAAGAAGATCCGGAGTTTTGCCTGATGGGAAAAGGTTCTGTGCGAGAAGAGCTGGTCAGGATTACTACCATGACTTTTGGGGGCGCCGGGCTTGGCCGTATTGACGGTAAAGTCTGTTTTGTGCCTTTCACGGCTGTTGGAGATCTGGTACGGGTCAGCATTGTAACAGAGAAGAAGTCCTACCTTGAGGGGGTTATACTGGAACATATCGAACCCTCAACGGAGAGGATTTTGCCACCTTGCCCGGTCTTCGGTGACTGTGGTGGCTGCTGTTGGCAACACCTGCCGTACGATATACAGGGGAAGATCAAAGAAGATATTTTTGCGGAAATTCTGGTGCGGGCGACACGAATTGAGCGAGGCAAGGTCCTGCCGATACTTACTGCATCGGCTAACTACGGCTATCGCACACGCGTGCAGTTCAAGGTCAGATATGCGGCAGGGACGCTTGCTATGGGTTTTTTCCGAAAGGGAACCCACCAGGTAATTGACATACCTTGTGGTTGTGCCATTGCAAATGAACAGGTAAACCGCATCTTCCAGCAACTCCGAATCATTATGCCGGCGTTTCCCGACCCGGGAAAAATCCATCAGATTGATGTTGCTACCGGTGATGCCGGCGACGCTGTTGTGCTTTTCCATTATTCCGGAGAAAAAGTAAAAGAAGTGAAGGCGTGGCTCAGACAGGAAATTCCGGGACGGATTCCGGTCACGGGTGTATTTCTCCAGTGTGGCAAAAAGGTCTCTATTAATAAAATATGGGGAGACGAAAGGGTAACCTATTCCTTTTCCCAGGGCTTGTTTCCCGGTATTCCCGAAATGTCACTGTCCTTCCGTTGCGGGGGATTTTCGCAAGTTAATTACCAGCAGAATACCGTGTTGATCGAAACCGCACTGCGCTGGGCTGAGCTTACAGGCACTGAACGTGTCCTGGACCTTTTCTGTGGCAATGGAAACTTTTCCTTGCCCTTTGCCCGGCATTGTGCCGAGGTTGTCGGGTACGAAGACTATGCGTTTTCCATAGAAGATGCTGTCGCAAATTCCCGTCAAAATAATTTGGGTAACACCAGTTTTTTCTGTAAGGATTCGTCATCAGGGCTGTGCGAATTGGTACGGAGGGGTGAATCCTTTGACGTTGTGCTTCTTGACCCGCCGAGAACGGGTGCCTTCGAAGCCGTAGGATTGATTCCGCAGGTTAAGCCGGAAAAAATTATCTATGTTTCGTGCGATCCCCCCACACTTGCGAGAGATTTGGTGTCGCTTCAGAATAAAGGGTATGAAATTGTTGCGAGTTGCCCGGTAGATATGTTCCCTCAAACGTATCATATTGAGAGTATAACTATTTTGCGGAAGAATTCGCATTGATTGGGAAAGAAACTTGCAAGCCAAACCATGCTGACATGCTTGTCTGATTACCGGATAGACATGTTTTCTGTTCATATTAAACGATTCAATAAAACCCTGTTTGAGTCATTTACAGGGAAAATGGTCTTTGTCTGCCAGTTGTGAGATGGTTGTTTTTTATTACGAGCCGAGAGGGAAAAGTGTGTCACTTTCTCTAGCTACTGCTCAATTTTATAACATATTTCGCATATGTAATCGGTTAGCCTGTGATCCAATGCTATGAATAGCGATTGTCTCTCTGCCACATTGCCACGACGAAACAGTGTCTTCACATTCTTTGTGGAAATTTGACGGAGAAGGAACTGCTGGAGGAAGTAATGAACAAATCCGAGCTTATTGAAGCCCTTGCGGAAAGAAAGAACCTTTCCTTCAAGAAATCCGAAGAAATTATTAATACGATTTTTGATTCCATGGCCGATGCTCTTAGGGGGGGCGAACGGATCGAAATCAGAGGGTTCGGCAGCTTTGTAATTAAAGACTACAAACCCTACGTCGGACGAAATCCCAAGACTGGTGAAGCAATCAAGGTAAAACCGAAAAAGCTTCCTTTCTTTAAAGTGGGGAAAGAGCTGAAAGAAATGGTCGATAACTGACCAGACCTTTTTGCTTCGGTATTTTTACCTTTAGCAGTATAAAGTAGCCATTGCAGATGTAGCCGGCTCTCATCGGTTCTGTATACTTACGTGTATACGGTTGCGTCAATTGTCTGGAAAAGATACAGGTGTATCTTCTCAGTTATATCTCGCCTTTTAAGAACACTCACCAGCAAAACAAAGAAAACCGGGGTCTGACCATATGCTGCTGTTTCAGTTGTTAGAAGCACTTGGCGGGCTTGGCTTGTTCGTCTTCGGCATGAAGACCCTGGCGGACGGTCTCCAGCGTTTTGCAAGCGGGAGATTCCGACGCCTGGTTGAAAAGCTCGGCGGTAACCGCCTTTCCGCTGCCTTGATGGGAGGCTGTCTCTCTTCGCTCTTGCAGTCGAGCGGGGCTGCGTCAGTTCTTATCATAGGTTTTGTCAATGCAGGACTTCTCTCCTTGTATCAGGCCCTTGGAATGCTCGTGGGGACGGGACTTGGTACGGCACTAGCCGTCCAGTTCATTGCCTTCAAAATATCTTTTCTCTCCCTGCCTGCAATTTTTCTAGGAGTTGTCTTCAGGTTTTTCAGCAGACGGAGGAGATGGGTTTTTTTTGGTGAAATCCTGCTGGGTTTCGGCTTGTTGTTTTTCGGACTTGAAATCATGGAATCAAGGCTTTTGCCACTCGGACAAGCTGAAATCCTGCAGGGAACCCATTCCTTTCCCTTTGATATGCCCATTGCAAATGTGCTTATCGGTGCTCTCATTGCTTTTCTGGTGCAATCTGGTAGTGCCGCTCTCGGGGTAATTCTTGCCGTAGCCGGAAGCGGCTTCATCGGTTTTGAACAGGCAACGGCAATGGCCCTCGGAGAAGTGATGGGAACTCTGGCTCTTTCTGCAATAGGTGCCATCGGCGGAACTTTAACGGCAAAACGGACAGTATTTTTCTACGGGGTGATTTCAGTTAGTTCTGTTGCCCTTGTCCTGTTGTTTTTTCCCTTCTATCTACAACTGGTTTCCATGGTTACTCCAGGCTATGGGGGAGGTGCGTCTCACGTGGGCAGTGTGTTTTCTCTGACACCGCCACAGGCACTTTCTCATACCGTCACAGCACGCGCCGTTGCCAACAGCTATACGTTGTTCAGCATTTTTATGGCATTGGTATTTTTGCCCTTTATTGGTTTTTTTGCCCGATCAGCGGGTAAGATACTTCCGGAAAAAGGCGATATAAATATTGAGCCACATCCGCGATTCCTGGATTTCCGGGTAGTCAACACCCCAACGCTTGCTTTCCTGCAGGCAGGCAACGAATTGAAAAGAATGGCACAGGTTGCCCACTCCATGGTGACTGATACCCTTGAGCAGTTTTACGAGTTCAACGCAAAAAAAGCGTCATTGATTCAACAAAAAGAAAATCTCCTGGATGTCCTTCAAAAAGAGATTTCCAGTTTCCTTGTGCTCCTCGCTCGTCAGGCTCCTTCTTCCGAAAAGCCTCTTGAGATTCCTGTTTTTCTTAGTACCGTAAATGATTTGGAGGGTATCGGGGATAACTGCGAGATTATCCTCGAATGCCTCCGTCGCAAGAAGGAGGACATGGTGTATTTTTCCGAGACTGCCATGGACGAGTTGAAGTCACTTGCGAAAGACGCCTCGTATCTGATGAATCTGGCGGTTGATGCTCTCGATAGCTTTGATGTTCCAGACGCAGAAGCGATGAAGGAACTCAAAAAAGCTCTTCTTACCAGTGAGGAGAAACTGAAGAGAAATCATCTGGTTCGTTTGAGCACAGGAAACTGCACGGTCATCGCCGGCCTTCTTTTTATGGAAATAATCGCGGCTTTTACCAAGATAGGCGATTTCTCTTACTCTATTATTGAAATGCAAAGGACACTCCGGTAATGCCAACGCCTTGTGCATCCATTGACCTTGGCACCAATAGCGCCCGCTTATTGATCGGTTCCGTTGATTCCCGTTCAGACATTCAGCCGCTTTTTGTCAAGAGGGAGATTACCCGCCTTGGAGGTGGTTTCTCGAAGGAAACAGGCCTGTCTCCTGAAGCTCGAATGCGCTCGTTGGCTGTTTTGCGAGATTTTGCCGACGATATTCAGCGGTATGAAGCAAAAAAGATACGTGCCGTGGCCACAAGTGCCGTTCGGGATGCCGTGAACGGGAGACATTTTATTGAAGAGGTTTTGCAGCAAACCGGCTTACACCTTGAAATAATTGATGGCCGGGAAGAGGGGCTCCTGACCCTGAGGGGAATATTTTCCGGTATTCAGGGTGAGGGTGATGTGCTCCTCTTCGATATCGGCGGTGGGAGCACCGAGTATACCCTGGCCCACGACGAGACATCACTGTTCACAGAGAGTCTTTCACTCGGTGTGGTACGGTTAACGGAAGGGAAGAGAAGCATACCTGCCATGGAGGACAAGATCCACCGCGAGCTCCAAGGCTTCCTTGCGGACTTGTCAAAGGCCGGTTACCGGGAATTCCCTCCCGACACCAAACTT
>JAQUHM010000160.1 GCA_028683595.1 Geobacteraceae bacterium
CCAGGACGAGTTCACTGCTGATCAGCATGCCGATCAGGTTCCTGTGTCGGAAAAAACCCAGCAAACCGACGGCAAAAAGCAGAACCCCTACAATAAGGTACGTCTGCAGCGATCCACACCATGTCATCCAGTTCATGAATCGAACCTCCTTCCGGAACGTGCGACCACCAGCGCCCCCAGGATTGCCAGCAGTAGCACTACTGAGATCAGTTCAAAGGCGAATCCGTAACGGATCAAAAGCGCCCGTCCCAGATCCTGGACGGTACCGCTATTCACTTGCATAGAGCAAGGTATCCAGTCATTTCTGACGATAAGAACAATGAAAACGGTAGAAAACAGACCGGCAACCAGCAAGCCGGCAATGGCGAGGATAGATTCATAGCGAGGAGAAACGCGTTGCTCTCGAGGCTCTGCAAGCATCAGTGCGAACATTATTACAACACAGACAGCTCCCACATAAATCAGAATCTGCATCAAGGCCAGAAAGGGGCTGGCCAGAAAATAGTAGAGACCGGCAAGGCCAACCGACGACAGGGCCAGTCCGCAGACGCTGCGTACCATTTGGCGTGACAAGGCAGCGACCAAGGCCCCGGAAAGAGTCAGAACAACGAAACCCGCAAAGATGAGACCTGTAGCAAGGGAGACTATGAGATCAAAACTGAAGGTCATGAAAAAGGTTCCTTCCCGACCCGTTCCAGCAGGTCTATCTGGTAATCCTCCTTGCGGAGAGATGCCAGGTTATATTCCCGAGAATATCTCAAGGCATTAAACTTACAGCTCTCAACACACAGGCCGCAAAGACTGCAGGTGGTAAAGTCGAGCATGAAGAGTGTCGGGATTCTGCGCGGCGCGCCCTCTGGCTTTTGTCCCTCGATCTGAATACAATTTGAGGGGCAGGCTTTCTGGCAAGCCATGCATACCACGCAATTCGGCATTCCGTTCTCATTGTTTCGGATAAGTTCAACATGGCCCCGGAAACGTTCTGTCATGCGAAGGGTTTCGTAGGGGTAATTTACGGTCACCGGACGAATCAGGAGATGGCGCAGGGTGATCCACATCCCCACTACAAGGCTCCAGGAACCGGTTATGTTTTCTTTTAGATATTTCCACATAGCACACATCAAAACAGTTTTATCGCCACGGCCGTCAGCACCAGGTGCACCAGCGACAACGGTATGAGGACCTTCCATGATAGATTAAGGAGCCCGTAAAACTGGGTGCGGGGAAATGTCCAGCGCACCCAGATGACTGCGAAACAGAAAAGATAGAGTTTGACAAGAAACCAGTGCAGACCCGGCAGGAGACCGAAAGGGCACTGCCAGCCGCCCAGAAACAGGATCGTGCCGATACAGGACCCAACAACCACGTTGACATACTCGGCAATAAAGAACAGACCGAAACTCATGCCTGCATATTCGGTAAAGGCTCCGGCGATGAGTTCGCTTTCCGCCTCAACAATATCGAAAGGCGCCCGGTTTGTTTCGGCAAGCAAGCAGATGAAATACAACAGAAATGCGACCGGCATCAAGGGGCTGGCAGAGAATCGAAAAAAATTCCAGTGCCAGAATCCGCCAGCCTGAAGCTGAACGATCTCTCTCAGATTGAAGGTATGAGTAACCATTACCAGGGCGATGATGATCAGCAGTAGCGGGATCTCATAGGCAATGTTCTGTGCCACCACCCGGGCAGTGGCAATGCGGGAGTATTTGTTGTTTGAGGCCCAGCCGGCCAGCAGGGTGGCAAGAACATTGATGGCACCGAAAGAGTAGATCATCAGCACTCCCAGGCTGATGTCGCGGGCACCGATGGTTTCGCTGAAGGGAATCGTCACCAGACACATGATCGCCGGGGTAATGACTGCCACGGGCGCAAGCTTGAACAGCAGAACGTCCGTACCACGCGGCACCAGAAGTTGTTTGCCCAGCAGTTTTATGCCGTCAGCCACCGGTTGCAGCAGGCCGAAAGGGCCAACCTCAACCGGTCCTCGGCGGAGTTGGAACCAGGCAGACTCCTTCCGCTCCAGCAGGGAGAGATACGCCGCATTGAATGCCGCAAAAGCAATCAGCCCGACTACGTACAGGACCAGCCGCGCTATTTCCCGGAATAACTCATCGGGCATAGGGTCATATTCCTCTTGCCATATTTAATAAAGAAATTCGCTATTCAGCCATAGTACACAATGATAAAGACAAAGGCTTTCTCAGCGTAGCGTCTTGCCTGGATTAACGATCGATTTCAGGAATTACCAGATCAAGACTGCCCAACAGCGCCAAGGCATCCGGCAGCAGAGTGCCGCGCGCACACTCCCGGAACAGGCTAAGATTCGAAAAATTGGGCGATCGCAGCTTGAGCCGATAGGCAGTATCCGAACCGTCACTTACCAGTCGTACGCCGAAGCTGCCCCGTGCCGATTCCACGTTGAAGTAGCAGTACCCTTCCGAAGGTTGAAGAGACGTGCGAACCTTCTCTGCCATGACCGGCCCTTCCGGGAGTCTGCCGAGAGCCTGTTCGATGATCCGCAGACTCTCGACAATTTCGTCCATTCTGACCAGGTAACGGGCCAGGCAGTCGCCTTCCTGGTAGACGGGAACGTCGAAGTCGAACAGCGGATAGGCCGAGTAGGGTTCTGCCTTGCGCACATCGTAGGAAACACCCGAACCGCGTAATACCGGGCCGGTTGCCCCGTACCTGCGGCAGGCTTCGGCCGAAATTTCCCCTATCCCTTCGCAGCGACCGCGAAAGATGATGTTGCGGGTGATAAGTGAATGGTACATGGGCATCCGTGAACGCATCCTGGTAATGAAGCGCTTCGCGCCCTCGATAAAATCCTCGTCTATGTCGTTGCAAACGCCGCCGAAACGGAAATAGCAAAAGGTCAGGCGCGCGCCGGTGACCGATTCCAGCAAATCAAGGATAGCCTCCCGATCATCAAAGGTATAGAGCAAGGGGGTGAAGCCGCCCAGATCCACCAGAAAAGCTCCGGCCCACAGCAGGTGACTGGCAATGCGGTTCAGTTCAGTGGTTATCACCCGGATGAATTCGGCCCGTTCCGGCACAATAATTCCCGCAAGACGCTCCACGGCACAGACGTAGCCGTGGCCGTTGGACAGGGCGCAGGCATAGTCTATCCGCCCGGTATTGGGCAGGAACTTGGCATAAGGGCGGTTTTCACCCATCTTTTCGTGCATCCGATGACCGTAGCCGATCACCGGTTCGGCATCAACGATATACTCGCCATCCATGGTAAGTTTAATACGAAGAACACCGTGGGTGGCCGGATGTTGCGGTCCCAGGTTAATAATGAAAGTTTCGTGGTGTATGGTCGTAGCTTCGTTGGTCACCCGGTAAAATCCTTTCGCAGCGGATGGAAATCCGCATCTTCCTGCAGCAGCAATGGCGTTAAATCTGGATGCCCGGTGAAGAGTACGCCGAAGAAGTCGTGAGTTTCGCGCTCGTGCCAGTTTGCGCCGGGGAAAATACTCGACAAGGTCGGCAATTCCGGTTCATCACGTCTGATGAAAGCGCGCACCATCACCCGTCTTCCTGAATCGAAGTGGGTATAATCATACACAATCTCCATCCTCCCCTGTTCGAGCCAGTCGATCCCAGTGATAGCCTCAAGTGCAAACCGGGCTGCATCGAGAATCCGTCCGGCTTCAGCGACCCTCTCCGGCGGGACTGTCGATTCAAGGTCAGTACCCTTCACATTATGTTCCGTTTCCGTGATCACGGGAGTGCCCGCTTCATGTAGGGAGATTGTAGTCAGCGCTGTTTTCAGTTCATCGATCTGCATGGAATATACTCACCTTCTCATAGTCGTCTGTTGAGCCGAAAGAACAGCGGTTTCTGTTGAAACAGATACAGGAAGCTGGGCTATGGGGGAGACGCTGCTCATCACGGTGTTATTACCGGCCACCTGCGTTTCCCGGTGATCTTCTCTTCAAGCTTGAGGAAACCTTCGAGAAGCGCCTCGGGACGTGGCGGGCATCCCGGCACATACACATCCACAGGAATGATGGTATCAACTCCTTCCACAACCGCATACTGACCGGGAAACACGAACGGACCGCCGGATATTGCGCAGTTACCCATGGCAATCACCCACTTGGGTTCAGGCATCTGGTCGTAAAGAGTGATAACAGCAGGGGCCATCTTCTTGTTCACGGTTCCGCTGACAATCATCACGTCGCACTGGCGGGGAGATGGACGAAACACCTCACAGCCGAACCGAGCCATATCAAAGCGGGAGGCTCCGGTTGCCATCATTTCGATGGCACAACAGGCAAGGCCGAAGGTCATAGGCCAAAGGGAGTTCGCGCGAGCCAGGTCCAGAATCCTGTCCAGTTGCGTAAAATGGATCAGTCCTTGGGGAATATCTGTTTTCTTTCCCACAAGAATACCCCCTTTTTCCAGGCATAGATTATGATAAGTGCAAGAATACCGATAAACAGCAGTATTTCTCCAAGGTCTAGCCAGCCCGGCTGTTCGTTATAAATTGTTGCCACAGGGAACAGAAACAGAACGTCCACCGAAAATGCCACGAAGATCAGAGAATAGAGGTAATAGACAACCCCATACCGTATCGATGTGGGGCCAATCGGGTCCATTCCGCACTCGATTACCTGAAGGGATTTGTCGCGGATCGCACGCACGTGACGTGGCGCAATAAGATGGGACAATAGCACTGGGATCAGTGCCAGGGCGAGGCCGCCGAAACAAAAAGTCAGAACATATATCAAATCAGTCAACGCAGAGACATCCATGATAACGAAAGCTCCTTCTCGATAAAAAACCGATATATTGTCGAAAGAGTACCATCCTTAAAGACAGAAGCAAGCTCATTAAATTCCAGGAATGGCTATACGTGTATTTTAATAATGGAATGGAATAAACACGTTCGTAAAGAATCCTCAGAAAAAGTGAGCGACATTGCCTCCACTGAGACAAATGTGCCCGAAAACAACCGTAAACTCTATGCTATTTTTTACGAAACAAAATTTCTACCACAGTAAAATTTTGCTGCATCCAGTTGAACAATTCAATTTAATTGATAAATACATCGGATTGCATTCGTTCGCAAAGGAGTAACCCTTTCGGGCTACCCGGGGTACCCCCGACACTTATTCAATTTATAAAAACACCATTGTATGCTTGTTGCATTTACCGTACACAGTGACAACTGCCTCAGCTAACAGGTTTAAGTCCCGTCCGGGGAATTGTACGCCTCGCAGCGGTAGTTGAAGGAAGCGGCGCCTTGGCAGCAAGAGTCGTGTGTATTCTAACTTCTTGACAAATTAATCTTTCTCCGATAGGTATATCAGCAAATATCCGCATCGTTATGCGGAGATAAATATCGGATCAAGGTGCCCGAAAGGGCTTGATAGGGAAGAGGGGTGTAAATCCCCCGCGGACCCGCCGCTGTAAGCGAGGACGAAGGGCAATATGTCACTGGTCGAAAGACCGGGAAGACGCCTGGAGGATGAATCGCAAGCCAGAAGACCTGCCATGATCTCAGCACTCAAGAATCTCCCGTGGTAAGGAGTGAGTGAAACAATTAACAGACTTTGAATACGAAAAGTCCGCTTGATGCTTCGGCACATGCGGACTTTTTTTTATGCCTTTTTCATTGTGACTGACGTTTATTGATTACGAAGCACGGTTTAGTCAGTTAAATCTCATAAACGGAGGAGATTGATGAAGCAATATTACAGGTGGATGTTGGGCGCTCTCCTGCTGTTCCCCTCACTGGTGTTTGCTGACATCCAGCTACCACAGGACCTTCATGCAAAAGCATCCGTTACCAGAGGATCCCGTGATGGCGTATGGGAAAAGACTCTGATTGTTCAGTTTCCCGAAAGAAGACGAGTCCTTTCCACAACAGACGGTTTCGTTGATTCACTGGCCGCCATTAATCATGCGGCCCACCCGGAACTGTGGATGAAGGTGCATGAGGATATGCAGACAAGACACGAAATTGGCGGCAATGTTTATGTCAGGAAAATCCAGAAAAAGATTGCCGATAGCCTTGGTGTGAAAAGTGAAGATGAGGACAGGTGTTGATGAAGGAACCTACATTGAGGGAGACGAGCCGAAAGGGACGGTCAATATACTTGTTCTTACCAATGCCAGGCTTACCGACGGGGCAATGTCCAGAGCACTGATTACCATAACTGAGGCAAAGACGGCGGCTTTTGAGGATTTGCAGATACCCAGCAGCTACACAAAAGGAGTCCAGGCAACCGGAACCGGAACAGACAGCATCATCATAGCCGGCGGTACTTTGGGGCCAAAGGTAACCTATACCGGTGGGCACAACCGGATTGGTGAACTGATTGGTAAGGCCGTTTATGAGGCGGTAATCGAGGCGTTGGGGAAACAGAACGGTTTCAAAAAGGATCAGCCAAACTAATCACCGTATTTTTCACTGAATGGAAGTGAGGAAGAGGGGTGAAAATCCCCCGCTGCCCCGCAGCCGTAATGGGAACGAAAACCCGTCGCCGTAAGGCGAAACAGCCACTGGGAGAAATCCCGGGAAGGCGGGCGAGTAGGCCAAAGAAGGTCGCCCTGAGCCGGAATACCGCTCCAATCGTAACTTCGAGGGAGGTATTAACATGATGTGTATCAGGAAATGGTGTGGTTTTGTAGTGCTTATGCAGGCACTGGTCTTCACTACGCATGCCTTTGGTCAGGATTCGTCGCAACTGGAAGAAATTGTAGTAACTGCAAACAGAAACGAGGCCGCGTTGGATGAAATCGGCAGTTCGATTTCGGTGATCACCAGGGAGGAAATTGACCGAAGCAAAAAGCCCTTCGTTCTCGATCTCCTGCGGACCGTACCGGCGCTGGACGTTGTCCAGAGCGGTGGCCCGGGCGGGTTGACCTCCGTATCCATCCGGGGGGCCGCATCGGAGTATACGTTGGTCCTGCTTGACGGCGTCCGCATGAACGACCCGTCGACGCCGGGAGCTTCCTATGATTTTGCCAACCTGACCACAGACAACATTGAGCGAATTGAGGTCTTGCGCGGTCCGCAGAGCACACTCTACGGGTCCGACGCCATGGGCGGTGTAATCAACATCATCACCCGTCAAGGGACGGGAAAACCGAGCGGTTTCGTGTCGGCCGAGGGGGGCTCCTTCGGAACAGCTACGGAAAAAGCTGCCATCAGCGGCGGCACCGAGTTGCTGCGCTATTCGCTGGGCCTCTCTCGCGAAGATACGAGCGGTTTTTCTTCCGCAGGAGAAAAGTACGGCAACCATGAGACCGACGGCTTCCACTCCACCTCCATTTCCACGCGGCTGGGGGTTACCCCGTCCAGAATATTTGATGTTGATTGTATCGTCAGGTATTTGAGCACCAAAGCCGACATGGACAACGGTGGAGGCGCGGGCCAAGACGACCCCAACTCGCTCGTTCGTTCGGAACAAGTCTTCGTACGAGGGCAAGGGCGTCTCTTACTATTCGATGACTATGGGAGCAGAAGCTTGGAATTTCCTTCAGCAACCTGGACAGGAACTACCGGAACGACACCGACACCTCCCACCTGACTGATCTGGATAGCAGCACCTATCACGGTGAGTCTCTTGCCTTTGACTGGCAGCACACGCTGCGTCTCCACAAGACGAACACCCTGACGCTCGGAGTGGAAACCAGGGAAGAGAAGGCGCATTCAGACTACTACTCGGAGAGCGCCTATGGCCCTTACAACAGTGTCTTCCCGAAAAAGTCCGACCGAATCACCGGCTACTACCTCCAGAACAGGATCAGTCTTTGGGATTCCTGGTTCACGACCCTTGGTGTTCGGTTAGATGACCACAGCCGTTTCGGCACGGAAGGCACCTACCGTTTCACCTCGTCGTACCTCGTAAAACAGTCCGCCACCAGGTTCAAAGGGAGCTACGGCACCGGTTTCAAAGCCCCGTCACTCTATCAGCTCTATGAGCCTACCTACGGTAACCAGGCGTTGAACCCGGGAAAAAGCACCGGCTGGGACATCGGCGTCGAGCAGACCCTTCTCGACGGGCGCATGGAACTCGGCGCAACATGGTTCTCCAATGATTTCAAGGATCTAATCGAGTTCGACAGCAGCGCATCCAAGTACAAAAACACAGCCCGCGCCGAGTCGTACGGTGTCGAACTGACCGCCACGGTAACCCCCATAGACGACCTCACCCTGCAAGCCGGCTATACCTGGATGAAAACCAAGGACAAGTCCACGGGCAAGGAACTCTTGCGGAGGCCGGAGAACAAAGTCACTCTTGATACAACCTACCGTTTCAACAAGAAAGGG
>JAQUHM010000161.1 GCA_028683595.1 Geobacteraceae bacterium
TGTGGCACCAACGCTGGGAGGAATCATCGTCGCAACTTTAGGCTGGCGTTATATCTTTACCCTGTTGGCCTTTCTTGATGTTCTGCTGCTGGCAGGGGTGTGGTGGATACTACCTGCTATTGCCGGCCATGGCAGACGCGAAGCTTTACGCCCATACCATGCGCTGCGTGATTATGGAGCGGTGCTGGCGACTCCGGGATTTGCTTCAGGGATGCTGACAGGGAGCTTTCATGTTGCCGGACTGTTTGCCTATCTGACAGCTTCTCCCCTGGTTTTCATGGATATTTTCGGCATGTCCGGGCCCCGCTATGGCTGGGCTATGGGGTGTAATGCATTGGCACTGGTGCTCGGCAGCCAGGTAAACGCCTATTTTTTGAAACGCTTCTCCCTTAGCGGTTTGATATGGAGCAGCAATGTCTTGCAGTTAGCCGCCAGTGTCCTTTTCGTCTTGGGTGTGACTCTTTCTCCTGTTTCCATCTGGATGGTTTGGGCTTTCGCCGCAGTGTACATGTTTTGCCTCGGTTTTCTACTGCCGGATATCGCAGCAGTGATCATGGCACCGTTTGGACGGGAAAGGGCCGGCAGCGCTTCTGCGCTGTTGGGCGCATTTCAAATGATGGCCGGTGCGCTCGCGGCCGCGCTGGTTAGTTGGGGGTATGACGGAACAGTTGCAGTCATGGTGATCGGTATGCCGATGTGTGCATTGGGAAGTGTGATGCTGTTGTGGCGTAAGCGCTACGTGGGAACCATGACTATCAGGTCTTGAGTGAGCAGGAGGTATCAGCCCCACAGGATACTGATCCTGCCACCTGCCAAGGATTCCATGAAATCTTTTTCCCCTTTCATTTGCCGCTCATCGTAACTGGATGCGGAGAAACCTCAAAAAAATTCCCGCAGACTTTCGTCAATCCCCTTCAGTGCCTCATACCAGAACTCCTTGGCGGCTTCGATCTTATCCTTGCCGAACCGGTCAAGCCATGCCGAAAGTTCGGGAGACGGGTCATTCTCGATCTCCCTTTTGCGCTTCAGGAAGGTGTGCACGAAGTCAACGGTACGCCCTGACTCCCAGAAAATCGGGGAGTTATGGCTGTTCAGGCGGCTTGCTAAAACACTAATCGCACGTTCGAACTGTTCCTTGTTGTTGTATAGTGAACCCATAACTTCCGGCAACAGTTCTTCCGCCCATCCCCGGTGGAATCGACAGATACCGAGGTTGTCCAGTATCAGCTCTTTCCTCATCCGGTCTGCGCATCTTCTGCCCAATTCCCGGGGTGGAATAAAATCATTGCTGTAGACCATATAGTACTTGCCGATGATAGCCATCGGAACAAGAGTGCCGGCAACCCAGTACTGGTTCGGGACCATCCACCCTCTCCGGCCGAATGCCGCATAGACAAAGCAATCGAGCAAAGGCTCCTGCCTGGTGCGAGACAAAGCCCTGCCCCACTTGCGGACGCCCTCGTTGAAATCCAGGACCCCGCGATATTCAAGTATCGAATCAATTAGTTCGCAACCCAGGTCTGCGTTGTGCATCGAGTCACTGACCAGGTCGAAGTCCGCCAGATCCCATCGCGGAAGCAGTGTGACGCCAAGGTCTTCCTTTGTCAGCAGGTTCTGGTCGAGCAGGTCCATGAGCCACGCCAGCACCCCCCCGACTGAGATGGCATCAAAGCCCATTGCATCGCAATAGTGAGTCAGCTTTTCTGCCGCACGCTGATCGAAGATGCCGCACAGGGGGCCCAGCGCCTGGTAAGGCTCATAATCTTTTTTGTACTTCCCATTCATCTTTTTGCATACGGCTACGCAGGACTCGCCGCAGGTTGCCTGCTGACGCGTGACGATGGTCTCATCGTTGAACTGCCTGAGATAATGGTCAATGATAAAGTTCTGATGCAGATCCGTTCGATCTTCTTCCGGCCAGGAGATGGATCGGTAATTAAAAGCCAGAACTCTGCCACCCATGGTGGAAAAGTTCACGCCAAAGGTACCGCCGCTGCCAACCTTAGCGTCGTATCGGTACTTGCCCGTACTTTCCAGGTCCTTCTGCTGAAGACGCATATTGTATTTGTTCCGGAACCATTCGTCGGCAACCTTGCTATCCCGGAAATCATCATCCACCACGGTACCGCCATAGATGATGGCAACGATACCGTGTTGCTGAAGAAGCGCGCTGCCGAAACCGCCGCGGCCGGCCCAGGTATCTACGTGGCTGACCGCCCCTTTCGTGATGGGAACCGACATGATGCCGCCCATGTCGGTATGCATGGCAGCGGGACCCGTAACGAGAATACGCGGATCGTTCTCGTATCGTGAGCCGAACATCCTGTAAACCGCTTCTGTAAGGGAGTACACACCCGTGGAACCCGAATTCCAGGCACCCTGCGCGTCAAAGGGAACCACTTCCACCTGGATTTCTTCACCGTGGACCCGGTTCAAGTAGAGAATTGAAGATACCGGCGCCTTGCCCACGATGCTGAGCATGTTGATGCCAAGATTATCAAAAACCAGTCCAGCGCCACCCATGGAACTGATATACAGTCCCTGCCAGCAGGGGGAATAACCGGTTACCACCATACGGTTCGACCCCGGGAAGATTGAGCCGGCAAAGATCCCGACTCCGAAGTTGAGGCTTGGGAACTTTTCCGTAACATGAATACCCAGATCAACCGGACCAAAGTAACGATCAAAGCCGTACTTTTTCGTCTTATAGAATCCCGTTGCGGGGTCTACAAACAACACTTTTTGATGTATTTTCATTTCTCACCATCCGGTTCAGGGGGTCTTTGCCTCAAGGAGTTTCCCCCTGAATCGACCATTGGATACTTGGCAATGTTCGTTTATACATATAAGAATACCGCACATAGTTTCCGTGTGTGACAGACACTCGGTTTTTATCCGAGTGACAACAGGGAACATTCTCAGTCTTTCTCGGAGCAGGAGCGGTTCACTCGCCCTGCAGGATCTTGATGATAGTAAGCGCTGAGGACCCGGTAAAGGTCGGGGGAGTGTTCATGAAGGGCGAGGGGGCGGTCAAAGAACTCCTCGGTAGCCACGGCAAAGAACTCGGCAGAGTTCTTCGCGCCATAGGCGTCGAGGAAGGTTTTGTGACCCATCTCGGCAAGGCCGCGCAACCGTAGGAATTCACGGGAGCATACGTCCACCCATTCTGCGAGCTGGTTGCGGTCAACGAGCGGCGGAGTTCCGTCGGCGACTCCATCAAGCATATCGAGCTTATGGGCAAATTCGTGATACACCACGTTATGACCCTGCTCGGGATGGCGTGCGCCATGGAGGACGGCATCCCATACCAGGATCACCGGACCCTGGGCAAAAGCCTGGCCCAGGATAGGAACTGGAGCCGACACCACGCTGCCGCCACGTTCAAAAACTCCGGGTTGGCGCTCGGGGGGCACTACAGTGGAAGGATAGACGAGGATTGACTGCACGTTGCGATAGTAGTCGTGGGGGAGGCCAAGTTGCAGCAGGCACGCCTGGGCCGCTATGGTGACGCGGATTTCGTCGGTAAGTTCGAGCCCCCCGCAACCCTCCCAGTGTTTCTCCTCCAGAAAGACCTGAATCATCGAACGCAGTTCGGCACGCTCAGCGTTGTCAAGCACACAGAAGTGCGCCACGTTCGCGCGCACGAAGGCCTCCCACTCCGGGGGGAACTGACGCTCACGCGCCTCGGCGCGTCGACGGTCTCTGAGCCAATGGAACATAGCAAAATCTCTCTTGCGGTGGTAAAACACCAACCTCCCGCTGCTTATCCAATAAGGAAACCATGTAATTTCCATCCGGAAACTGAAAAAGTGCTATTCCGTGGAGGGTTGGGGCTTTCACGGAGTCTCTCGTACGGCTTCATTGCACGATTGCAACAGCAAGAAAACCGCTTGAAACCAGCATATTAGCTGATCAGGGTAACGGGTGGCGACCGATTACGAGAGGCTTCGGGTAAGTTCCAACCCGGCCCCTGCCAAGAATTTCCGGATATAAATCTATGTAACATCTGCTGTTTGAGGTCGTCCAGCAGAATAACGAACACGCTGACAGGATGGACACAAACAAAGACAAGGAAATAAAAATAGCCAAGTTTGAGGTGGAAAGCACAAAGAACTTCGTGGCTATGGACAGCTCAGGTTTCAATCATTTCTGCCGGGTCCAGATTTGTGACCTGCCGAACAGGGGAATCCCGATGTAGCCGTGCAAATCAAGCCTGTTCGGAGCAATCAGAGTCAGTCGGGAACGATAGGTCTTTCCCGTATCAGAATCGTAGATGGTCCCGTGTTCCCAACGATCATCATCACCACAGGTAAACCCTTCCATGATCTGCAAACCTATAACCCTGCGGTTTCGAAGTTCAGGGTTGGGATTGTGTCGATCGGTGCGCGGCTTGCCAGCCATGCCCTCCCGGTCATCCGCGGGGAAATATGGCTCCCGCAGCCAGGCCACTCGACCACAGATATTTGTACCGCAGTGGTATATTTCGATCAACGCCCTGCCATCCGCAGTCTTCCAGGTTCCGGTAACACGATCGTCTGCGGCCAGGACAACACATACCGATAGCAGCCAGAGGCTCAGTGTCAGAGCCAGCACGACAAATTTCTTCTCGCGCAATGCTCTACTGCAAGGGCCTCCGTGCAGCCAACGAAAAATAGAAACCGCTAAAATAACGTTATCCTCTTTTCTTCCGCGTTACTTATGGAGTAAAACCGCCACACAGTACAAACAAATTTCAGGATCAAGCGGTATGCTGCTTGTGGTCCTTTGAAAGGTTAATTGTTCGCTTTGAGACCAGGCGAAAGGTGATTTCGATAAAGAAGGACACTGCTACCATGATGAACAGAATCCAGAGATGAGCGGGTTTACTCATAGCTGTCTGCCAGAGAAGACTTGCCAGAGCACTGAGGCAAAGAACAACGCCGATCAGCGAAAGCCATCTTTTGCTCCGGGTCTCGTTTGACAGGACCACATTGGCAGCATTTACCGCCGCAAAGATCAGCAGGAAGCCGGCACTTCCCATCATCGACAGGTTGGAAAGGTCAACCAGATTGGCAATAAGCAGGGTCAATCCCGAGGTAATCAACAACCCTTCTATCGGCGTTCCCCAGACTTTTCGTTCCAAGGTGTCTGGCAGTTCCCCATCCTTTGCAATAACATAGCTCAACCGGGCCGCTCCGTACACGGTGGCATTAATGGCTGAAGCCGTAGAGAGCATGGCGGCAATGGCAATCAAAAGGAATCCGCTTTGACCGAGGAAAGGCCGGGCAGCCTCTGCCAGGGCATAGTCTCTGGCATTGACAATCCTGGCGACGGGCAAGGTTCCAACGGTGACAATGGCAACGAAAATGTACAGTAGGATCACGAAACCAACGCTGGAATAATACGCACGAGGCAGTGTCTTGTGCGCATCACGCACGTCCTGCGCCGTGTTGGCAATCAATTCGAACCCTTCATAGGCCAAAAATATTATCATGCCACCGGTAACAAGGTTCAGCGGGGCAGCCCATGTCGACGGTTCCAGCCTGGTCGTATCAATGCCCCAGATGCCCACGGCAACGAAGAACAGCAAAATTGCCAACTTGATGACCACAATCCAGTCTTCTGCTTCGCCGATCAGTTTGGCACTTAACAGGTTCAGTCCGGTAATGCCAACGACACTGCCAGTGATCAGAATGTGTTTCCAGAGCACCTGTGACGCTGGCGGGAACAATGATGCGCCATAACTTCCGAATGCATAGGCATACAATGACAGCATCACGATGTAACTTATCCAGAGCAAAATATTCATGCTCCCCGTCAGCAAACCGGGGCCGAATGCGCGATCCAGAAACGCTACGGTTCCTCCCTGGCTCGGAAAAGCGACAGAGAGGCGGGCATAGGAATAGGAAGTAACGAGGGCAACAATACCGGCTATCAGGAACGCGACTGGCGCTCCCCCGTGGGTCAAATCCACGGTCAGGCCAAGAACGGCAAAAATTCCACCGCCGACCATTCCACCGATACCTATTGCAGTTACTTCCCAATACCCGAGGCTTTCATTTCCGGATTTATTCATAGTTGTATTGAAAGTTCTTTTACTCACAGCGGGGATGTCAGTCATGCAGGCAACATCCTCCGCCTCTTCCAGCAGTGACCATATCGGTTCAATACCGGTTTTTGCTGCATTCTGCTGTATTAATCCTTTGTGCTCGGACTGTAGTGCCGCTTGAGCCAGAGACTCAAACCGTCCAAACCGGGGAAAAGTACCCGTTCGTTTATATTTGCCTGATCGAGTTTGTCTCGTATTTCCCATTTCAGAGAAGCCGGAATGACAATCTTCCGGACCAGTTCGGGATGGTTTTCCAGCCAGTCGTCCAGAACCATGCTTGGATCAGACATAACCGAACAAAAAGCGAACTGATTGACGATCCGGTCATCTATGGTCGGCGGCTCGAAAAATATCACCACCTTTTCACCTGACTGAACATCGAGTGCATCAAGCGCATTCAATGAGTTGACAGACTCATTCATGAGCTGAAGGGTCATGACATTCGCCCCTTCCTCTGCAAGCAAGCCTCTCAAGGATTGCGGCAGCAATTCATGCGCCTTTACATAGTTGACCGCCCAGATTGCTCCATCCAAATCGAATTTGTCAATGGATGCCGTTGCAAAATGCATTGCAATAAAGGGGGAATAGGTCCAGTCAAGAATACGGGTAGGCAGGCCAAAGTGCTGGGCCACTGACAGCCAATGCCAGAGTGATTCGCGCTCCACAAAGCTGCGGTGGGCATATTTTTTGAAGTTACGCAGCAGGTGGCGTTCCAGTCTTACATAATCACCCCGAAGTCGCATCAGAGTCGTTTCAAGCCGGTATTCCGCACTCGAGAGCCCTCGAAAAGCATAACGAGAGCGGAAACGACCTATTTTATCATTCCATGAGTTGGCAAAAAGCTCTCGCTGAAGCTCCTCCCACGAATGTACCGTAATAATATCCACGCGACGTGTACTCCTTATCCAAATCTTCTAACTACAACGCGTATCCTAGCATAAGGGGCGGCTGACTGCAGGGAATTATCAGTGAGGCCGCACAACGTTCCTGCTTTAAACTCCGGACAGATTTCCTTCGTGTCGACGTTTGCTGTCCCGATTTGAAGGAATTTGATAAGATTTTGTTTTCCAGGAATAGCGTATCGACAACCGATAAAGGGTAAAACGGCATACGACACTATACGCTAAAATCGTGACGTTGATCAGCGCCTCCCGCCAGGGAGGGATCTCCTGCTCGGGAGGTTTCCTGTCAAAGTGATAAAAGCGGTATTAAGGCGGTTGAGGACAATGACAACGATGGTAATAAGCGCTACATTTGGCCAAACCAACCATTTTATGACGAATGGAGTAGGTGAAGAGGAGAAAGCGGCAGGGAAACCCCCACCCCGATCTCAAAATGTACAAGAAACCTAACAGTCAACCAGGGTGAAAGTTCCTTAAATTCCCCGATTGCTGTAAACAGATTGCCAAAGTTGCTAGCTCCTTCTTTTGATAGAAGGTTTTGAAGAGCGGCTTGTCCTTTCGCCGGTGGCAAGCAAGGCTCATTCGAGTGATTCGACTTTGACCACCTGAATATCTTTTTCTTTCTGTACCAATCCCTTGACCATTCCGAAAATGACAACAATAGCAGGAATCAACTGGGCAACAACGACCAAAGCACAGAGTCCGAGAAAAGCAAACAGCAGAATGCCGCCGCTGTAAGCCCTGGTTGTTGTGGCAGCAAAGGCACCGGATGCTGTTGCAAGAGAAACCAAAAATGCATTACCAACAATTCTCAGCACTTTCATGACATCCTCCTTCATGATGAATACGCTACACCTTTTGTTTATTCACCCAGTTCAGGAAACTTGATCATACCTTGGGTCTCGAAGGCGCATACATCAACAGGCGCCTCCTCTCTCTCGACTAAACTCCGGCTTATGTCGAGACAATTATTATTGAACGTCGAATAGTATTACCCTTACATTGCAATAAATTCAGAAACAGAAATGTCACCGTTTACTGCAGGAATGAAGCCGATGAATCCCCCTGTTTTTAATGATAATTATATCCCACAATCCATGAAATAAAAGAAGATATAATTCCGGGCAAAATTTTATAAATAGAAGGTATTTCGAATATTGAACTCAAAAATATTCAACAGAAACGGACGGCAAAAGGAATCGCGTCAGATTTTCCCGGACAAGATGCCCTTTACCAACTCACTGGCTTCCTTGCCGTCGAAGCCTCCTGCATGATGGCC
>JAQUHM010000162.1 GCA_028683595.1 Geobacteraceae bacterium
GCAATGAGTACCGTATTCTTTTCTTTTGCTATTTGGATGATATTAGCGTTTTCGCTCATAGCTTGGATAAACTACGCCAACAAACAGTTTTCCTATTTTGGAGGTATGACATGGTTATTTTGGATTATTTATATTGTCTTAGTAGCAATCTTACTAGCCCTATGGCAAAGCGGCTGGGCGTGGGAGTATACAAATATTTTATGGGTTCCGGCAGTATCCATACTGCATTTTATTGTCATGTTTTTTAGCACGCGGCGTTTTTTACTTAAGACATCTTAGCCGAAGGCGATATCTCCAACTTTCCTATCTAATCATTTTTGTTATATAATTAATTAGGTCTTTGTGGTGGAGACCTTTTTGGAGAGCCTGTGAAAGCAGGCTCTTTTTGATACAAAATTTAATAATAATAATAATAATTACTCAATAATATATGTTTTGAAAAAGCGTTCCTCAATAAATAAACTTGTTTAACATATCCAAAAAGATTCACCGACAATTTTTGATATAATCTCTATATGCAGGAAATTGGAATTGAATCTACATTAGTTGAAGATATTAAAAATCATAAAAAATTTATTGAAGGTGTTTTAGGCGAACCGCGCTTTCTTAAAATAAGAGAAGGTGATATCTTAAGCATTCGCGTGTCTGATTGGCGAGTTGCGAGCTTTCCGCCGCCATGATGCAGTTATTTGCTATTTCCGTCGAGGTTGCTGCCATCTCTTCCCCGGCAGTAGCCACGGTTCCCGCCTGGCCTGCTACCTCATCCGCATCCTTGGCCATAATCTCGGAACTGAACAGCAATTCCTTGGATTTGTCCGTGAGAGAAAGCACCGCGTTTTGGATGGACGAGATCATGTCCTCCATGGCGATCATCATTTCATTGAATTTTGACCCCATGTCACTCAATTCGTCATTACCGGGAAGGGAAACCCGGGTGGTCAGATCCTTGTCGGCCACTTGAGACAGCGCTGCGGAGAAAAGGTTCAGGCGGCGAGTAAGCCTGCGAGCAATAACGAGGCCCAGAATCGCTGTAAGGATGCCAATGATACCGAAGGTGCCAACCTGCAGCCAGAGGAGCTTTTTGCTCAGGGCTGTCATAGCTTCACGCTTTGAATCGTAGTTTATCTGCGCAACGCTTGCCAGTTTTTGCATTGTGACTTCAAGTGGCCTGTCAATACCTTTGGCAAGGCCAGTATCGATCTTCTCTATATCAGTACTGGATGCCCGCGCAGTGATCAGACTTCCTATGGAAATACGGTAGCTTTCCAGCTTTGACCGAGCATCAGACAGTAATTGCCTTTCTTCCTCGGTTATACCGATGGTTTCGAAATCTTTGAATGTTTTCTCGAGATTGCCGGTCTGTTCCTTGAAAATGGCAAGTTGACGGGCATCCTTGCGTATGAGGTAATTTTTGTAGGCTCGGACGGCCTCCGACAGGTTGATGCGTCCCTGCAGCGCCAAGGCAACTTGAGCGGCATCCTCCCGGGCAATTTTCTCGCTGGTATCTTTTTGGTATGTTGTGCTGTAGAGAGAGATCCCGGTTACCGTAGCTAATCCCAGAACTGCAACTAACACAATCGAAATGAGTTTGGTGGTAACTTTGAGGCGCATTTTGTCTCCTTAACTCCCTCTGATAAAATGTATTTTCCTAAATATTATTCGGATTGAGAGGGGATTTCTTTAGGGAAAAATCACTTGGAATACCCGGTTATTTCTAAGTAATAAAATACACTGGTTTGTGCACAATAAAATTCCGGAATAACTGTGGGTTGGTCGTGTAAAACTTCTGGAAAAGGGATGTGGTTACAGCCTGTGGTACTGCTGCGGGCTGAATTGTTTGGGGGAAGAAACGCGCTGTTTGATCAGGGGTAATAGCGTTCCCCGAAGATAGCGGAGCCGACGCGCACCAGAGTAGCTCCTTCCTCAATCGCAACCTCGAAATCCCCGGACATGCCCATGGAGAGTTCTTCCATGGTGATTCCGGGGATTTTTTCTGTCGAGAGGACTTGGGAAAGTCTTTTCAGTTCCCGGAAATAGGGTCGAGCCCGCTCCGATTCATCGAAGAAAGGGGGCATGGTCATGAGTCCCCTGATCCTGACGTGGGGGAGCAAGGAGACTTCACGGGCAAGCTGGAGCAGGTCCTCAGAGGTTGTTCCGGATTTTGTTTCCTCACCTGAGATATTTACCTGGAGAAGGATATCGCATGGTTTGCCGATTTTCTCCCATTGCCGGTCGATTTCCCTGGCAAGCGTGAGGCGGTCCACCGAATGGATCAGACTGGTAAGCCCAACGAGGTACTTTACCTTGTTGGACTGCAGTGAGCCGATGAAGTGCCAATCCAGGGTTTCCGGCAGTTGGTGCAACTTTTCCAGAAACTCCTGGACATAATTTTCCCCGAAAATTTGCTGGCCTGCTTCCAGGGCGGTTCTGACAGCATCTACAGTCTGGGTTTTTGAAACCGCGACGAGTCTTACCGAATCGGGATTCCTGTTTGCACGTTTTGCGGCGCTACGGATTTTTTCCTCTACGTGCTTCAGATTTACGGCGATCGACATTTTGGTCTCCTTTAGCCAAGTGCTCCGAGTGTCCGGAGTGCTTCTACTACCTCGCAGAGTGGCAAACCTACCACATTGGTATAGGATCCTTCGATTTTCCTGATCATATGGGCGGCGTCACCCTGGATTGCGTAGGCCCCGGCCTTGTCGAAAGGGCAACCAGTTGCAATATAGGCGTGAATCTCGTCATCCCGCAACTCCTTGAAATAGACAAGAGTCTTTACCGCAGCAGTGATATCAGCATTCGAAACCATGTCAATGACCGAGAAGCCGGTAATTACCTGATGGACCGTTCCGGAGAGTTTGCGGAGCATCCGTTCGGCATCCTTAGCATCACGCGGTTTGCCCATAATCTCATCACCGCTAACTACAATGGTATCTGCGCCGATAAAAAATCGCCCATTGCCAAGGGCCGCCACGTCTTGAGCCTTGTCCCTGGCAAGACGCATGGCATGTGCTTCCGGTGCTTCTCCGGGAAGCAGGACCTCATCAGTGCTGCTTGGACGTACGGAAACGGTGACGCCTGCCGATTGCAGCAGTTCCACCCGTCGGGGAGATGCGGATGCCAGGATGATAGCGGCAGAATCAGTCATCTTTTCTCCGGTGTTGTTTTTCAGAAATGGCCTGAGGTTTGCGCTTGCGGCGGAGAACAACGGCGAGTGCCGCGCTGCCAAGGATAATCACGCCAAAGGAAAGCCTGAGCAGATCTTTGGTTATGATGCCCGATGCCAGCGAAAGGAGGCCCATGATAACCAGCAGCGCCTCCAGTGAAAGGAGCCGGCCGATTAGTGATATCTCCTGTTTTTGCTTGTCTCTGTCCATGTGTCGTACCTTTAACCGGTTACCTGCGGAGAAGTTGCTGGTCATCGCAGGTACTCCTGTCCATTTACAGCATGTGATGTACCCTTTTTACATCTTTTGTCGGAGTGGGGCAGGGGAATTGATCAGGGTCGTCCCGGCAAAGCGGTCATCCACGTTTCCAGGTCGTGGAGGGCACGTTCGGCCAGTCGTTGTCGGCGCTCGGATTTCTTCATTTTGCCGCTTATTGCAGGGAAAAGGCCGTAATTTATGTTCATGGGCTGGAAATGCTCGGGATCCGCTGCGGTGATATGCTGAATCAGCGCGCCGTGAGCAATAGTTGCGGGGGGGATCGGAATGGCTGCGGCAGGGCCATGTAGGGTCAGGAGCGAGGCGGTGATTCCTGCCAGGAATCCCGTTGCCGCGGATTCCACGTATCCCTCGACGCCGGTGATCTGCCCTGCAAAGAGAATACGGGGTTCCGATTGCATCTGCAGAGACTTGGTCAGGATTCGCGGTGCGTTGATGAAGGTATTGCGGTGCATGGAACCGAGGCGGACGAATTCCGCCTGCTGCAGTCCGGGGATCATCCGGAAGATTCTCTTCTGTTCCGGATAGGTGAGCTTCGTCTGGAAGCCGACCAGGTTGTACAGGGTAGCCTCCCTGTTCTCCATGCGAAGCTGGACAACAGCGTGGGGTTCCTTGCCGGTTTGCGGGTCGATGAGACCGACCGGTTTCATGGGACCGAAACGGAGGGTGTCCGGACCGCGTGAGGCAATTTCCTCCACCGGCATGCAGCCTTCGAAGTGAATCAGTTTCTCGAAATCCCGGGTACCCACCTTGTCTCCGGCCAGCAATTCCGTGATGAAAGCATCATACTCTTCCTTGTTCATGGGACAATTGAGGTAATCGTCTCCGTCGCCCTTTCCGTAACGGGAGGCGCGAAAAACCGTGTTCATATCGACGGATGCGGCAGTGACGATGGGTGCGATGGCGTCGTAGAAATAGAGGTAAGGACCGGTCAATGCACTGATGGAATGAGCCAGAGGATCACTGGTGAGCGGACCGGACGCAAGGATAACGATGCCCTTCTGTGGTATTTCGGTAACCTCTTCCCTGACCAGTGTTATCAACGGATGGTTTTCGATCTTCTCCGTAATGAAGCGGGAAAAAAGTTCCCGGTCCACTGCCAGGGCACCTCCCGCAGGAACCCTGGTTGCATCTGCCGCTGTCATGAAGAGGGTGCCGAGTCTACGCATTTCTTCCTTGAGAAGACCGACGGCATTCTCAAGGCCAGCGCCGCGCAGGGAGTTGGAACAGACAAGCTCGGCCAGGGATGGCAGGGAGTGGGCCGGAGAGAAGTGGTGCGGCTTCATCTCGACCAAGGTAACCGGTATGCCAAGGTTTGCGGCCTGCCAGGCGGCTTCACAGCCGGCAAGTCCGCCACCGATGATGGTAATTCCCGGATGCGTCACTCTTCTTTACCCCCGCTTTCCGGCATTTCCTTGTATTCGCATTTGGGACACTTGAGAAAGGCTCCCTGTCGTTTGTACACCTTCTGTGCCATAATGGGAAAGCCGCACTGTGGGCACGGTTTTGCCACCGGCGGATCCCAGAGGGCGAATTTGCACTCCGGATAGCGATTGCAGGAATAAAAGAATTTGCCGTAGCGGGATTTCTTTTCCGTCAGTTCTCCTTTGCCGCATTCGGGGCAGGTAACGCCGGTGCCTTTAGGCTTGACCAGAGGCTGGTTGTTTTTGCACTCCGGATAGTTGGAGCACGCCAGATACTTGCCGTATCTTCCTTCCTTGATCAGCATCGGGCTGCCGCACTTTTCACATTTTTCATCGGAGATTTCCGGCTCGGCCGTATCACTTTGAGAGTTCTTTTCAAGGGCGCGCGTGTAGCGACAGCCGTCCTGGTAGCCGGAGCAGGCAATGAACTTGCCCATTTTTCCCAGTTTTTCCACCAAGGGTTTACCGCACTCGGGGCAGTTCTCGCCAACTTCCTTTATTCGCCTTGGCTCGCTGAGTTTTACCTGCAGCTGGGTGGTGAACGGTCCCCAGAAATCTCGCAAAAGCTGTTTCCATTCCTTTTCTCCGCGGGATACCTGGTCCAGTTCTTCTTCGAGACCTGCAGTGAAATGGTAGTCCACATACTTGGGGAAGTCTTCGGTCAGCAGGTCATTGACCACCATGCCGGTATCCTGGGGGAAAAAGCGTTTTTTGTCCAGCACGGCATATTTCCGCTCGATGAGGGTGTTGAGGATGCTTGCATAGGTAGAAGGTCTGCCGATGCCGTATTCCTCAAGGGTCTTTACCAGGGTCGCTTCGGTGTAGCGTGGAGGCGGCTGGGTAAAATGCTGCTCGGGGATGACATCCAGGATCGACAGGTTTTCCCCCTCCTCAAGAGGTGGGAGGATACCTTCCTTTTCATCTAATTCGTCGTCCTTCCCTTCTATATAGAGCTTCATGAATCCGGGGAATCGAATTACGGTTCCGGCTGCCCGAAAGATAGTGCCGGTGCCGGCAGCGATGTCAACGGATGTCTGGTCGAGAAGCGCAACAGCCATCTGGCAGGCAATGGTGCGCTTCCAGATAAGATCATAGAGTTTGAATTGATCCGGGGTGAGATGCTTTTTAAGCTCAGCCGGCGTCTTGGAAAGATAGGTGGGGCGGATGGCCTCATGGGCTTCCTGGGCATTTTTCGACTTGTTCTTGAAATGCCGAGGTTTTTCCAAGGCGTATTCGGGACCGTAAAGTGAGGTGATAACCTCATGGGCCTCAGTGAGTGCCTGGACGGAAAGATTGACACTGTCGGTACGCATGTAGGAGATAAGGCCGACTGCTCCTTCGTCTCCAATTTCGATTCCTTCGTAGAGCTTCTGGGCAGTGGACATGGTTTTCTTGGCTGAGAAGCCGAGTTTTCTAGCCGCCTCCTGCTGGAGGGTCGAGGTTGTAAAAGGGGGCGAGGGGTTGCGTTTCTTTTCGCTTTTCGTGACCTTATCTACCCGGCATGGTTGGCCGAGAATTGCATTTTTCATGCTGTCGGCTGTGCTTTGGTCCGGGATATCGAATTTCCCGAGCTTCTTGTTGCCAAATACGACGAGGTTAGCCCTGAAACCTTGGTTGGAGTTTTTCTCCAGGCTTGCTGCGACTGTCCAGTACTCTTGCTCCACAAAAGCTGAAATCTCCTTTTCTCTTTCGCAGATCAGTCGTAGGGCAACTGACTGTACGCGTCCTGCAGACAGGCCATAGCGAATCTTTTTCCAGAGAAACGGGGAAAGGTTGAAGCCAACGAGATAGTCGAGTATCGAACGGGCCTGCTGGGCATCTACCAGCTCCAGTGCGATGTCGCGCGGGTTCTTGACGGCATGGATGATTGCATCCTTGGTGATCTCATGGAACACCACGCGCTTTATTTCAAGATCGGTCTTCTTCGACCCGAGTCCCAATGCTGCCAGCAGATGCCAGGAGATGGCCTCTCCCTCCCGGTCGGGGTCAGTTGCGAGAAGGAGAGAGCTGGAATTTTTCAATTCCTTTTTGATGGCCTGAATATGCTTTTTACTTTCCGGGAGGACCGCGTACTTCGGTTCGAAGTCGTTTTCTATGTCGACCGATCCCTGTTTACTGGGCAGGGCTCGAACATGGCCATAGGAAGCAAGAACTTTATAATCCTTGCCGAGAAATTTCTCGATGGTTCGTGCTTTAGCGGGTGATTCGACGACAACGAGTTTCTGGGACATATTTTCACCATGAAAAGTCAGATAAGAGGATAATAAAAATTCCTATAGCAAGAATCTAACACGGATATTCGGAATTAGAAGAAGGAAAATATAAAAAAAGATTCATCAATGATGGAATTTGTCAATCCTTCTCGTGAAAACCGTGGTTACGGAATTTTCCGTGTTTTGCTATACGACAAACAGGTTATTTATCGGTTATGCATGGATTATGCAAGCAGAAAGTGTTTTCCGGGGAGTTGCGAGATGACGCCATTCAGTTCCAGGCGCAGTAAAATAGCGGAAACTTCACCCACTGTCAACGCACTTCTTGTCACGATTTCATCGATATGGAGCGTGCTTGTGGAGAGAAGAGAAAAAATCGTTGCTTCCTGGGGAGAAAAAGTGGTTCTGGGCACAGGTGAGGCGGGTTCGCTTATTCCGCCTTGCTGAGGTATGTCTTCAAGAATGTCCTCTACCGTTTCTACCAGTTTCGCTCCTTGTTTGATGAGTCGATTGGTTCCACGGCTGTTTGATGAGTGAATGCTCCCGGGTATGGCATAGACATCCCGTCCCTGCTCCAGGGCGCATTGCGCAGTAATGAGCGAGCCGCTGCCTTCAGCTGCCTCGACAACCAGTATCCCGCGGGAAATGCCGCTGATGATCCGGTTTCGTCGCGGAAAATTTTCGGCAAGGGGCAATGTCCCCATGGGGAATTCGGAAACGAGACCACCCCTGGTTGCCATCTCAGCAAAGAGCTCCCGGTTCTCTCGAGGATAGACAATGTCGATTCCGCATCCCAGAATGCCGATGGTTGGCCCTTCTTCCATCAGCGCGCCACGATGTGCCGCAGCGTCGACTCCACGCGCCATTCCAGAGACAACGGTGATGCCATGCCGCGCCAGTTCCCGAGCCATTTTCTGGGTTGTTGCAATACCGTATCCTGAAGCCTGTCGGGACCCGACAATGGCGATTGCCGTATCGGGGTCCCGCAACGCACCTTTAACATAAAGATATGGGGGAGGGCCCGGCAGGTAACGAAGCAGTTTCGGATAATCGGGTGCGTGCAAAGTTACGAGCCTCGCGCCTCTTTTCGGTT
>JAQUHM010000163.1 GCA_028683595.1 Geobacteraceae bacterium
GCCAGGCATTCCGTGGAAATCAGGGACAAACGGGAACTTTTCGAAATTCTGCACGACATGAACGTGCACAGCAGGAACGCGACGGCGCAAAACCTGGCGAATTCCCTGGGGGAACAGCGCTTCGGGTCTCCCGGGACCCGCGCCAAGGGTAACAGGGCGGTGTGCAGTTTCCTCATCAGCCTGGACCTCCCCACCAAAGAGGCGATAATCGCCGACGGCTGTGGCCTGACCAGGGAAAACAGGATCACCACGCGTTTCATCGCTGACTATCTCTACCAGGTCTCAAGAAAACCATGGTCCGAAAGTTTCCGCGAGACCCTTCCCCGTCCCGGCATGGAAGGAACCGTGAAGAGAATAGGCTACACTGACCAGCGCTTCCGGGTGAAAACCGGCCATCTCAACAATGTGTTCGCGTTGGCCGGATACGGCGTCAACGCAGCAGGCCGTGAATTCTCCTTCGCCTTCATCGTCAACGCGAAAAAAGGCATGATATCCGACAGGAAGCACAGCAGGGGAGAACTCCTGCGACTTCTGGCGGAAGGCGCGCCGCCGCAAACCGATGTGGTACGGCAATAGCGGAGCGGTTCGTGTCCAGGGATGAGGAGGACGCTCAGTATTTTTTCTGGAAACGCATAATTTCATGGGCGTACCGCTGGGGTCAGGGGCGATTCAAACGATACTGCTTCAAATGACATTTCCAGGGGATACAATGAAAAGACTGATCCTTGAGATTTTCAATGACGACCGGTATTTCAAGGCTGCCGATTATGTCATTCTCACGATAAATGACGAGGAAATCGGGGAAGTGAAAGAACTTTCTGAAAAGGTCAGGAAAAGTGAAGGTTTCGAAGCATCAATGTCTCATTCGTGCAGTGCGGCAAATGCAGATTTGGCTGCTGAGCCGGACAACGGCAAGGTGGCCCTGAAAGCATATGAGGGGTGGATGGATGCTGTTCACCTCACTGTTGCCCAGGAGGACTTTTTTGTGACGGGATTTTACGGGTATTCCGATGTGAGCTGGCGAACCGCGCCCGTGCCGATTTCAGTTCTTGATGAGGAAGGGGTCTATGATTTGAGAAAGGACAGTGCCTGAGGTGGGCCGATCTTCCCGCCGGGTCCTCCGGGGAAAATGAGGATGTCCCGGTATTCCCAATCCCGTTTCTCAAATATTTCAAGACTTGGCCACCGACTCTTGCAAAAAATCAAATAGTACAAGCCTGACCCCAGCCCCTCTAAGATCTGCCAATGGAAACCTCAATGCTTTTATATGATGCAAAAAAAGGTTCGTCTTTGGAATCTATTCATAAATCCAGGTCAAATAATTTCATAAGCGCAAAGGGGTCAAGTCGCTTTTCACACTACTAACGATTGATTACCTTACTGACTGTAGTGTAGTGAATACCAAGGGCCTGTGAAATCTCCTTCAGTGTGTAGCCATGTTTTCCGTGGGCCAGACGGATCAGTCTGTTTCGTTCCGCTTTTGGGAGAGCAGAGTCGGATGAGAAAAGCTCATCGAGCTGCGGGCGGCCGACATGCCGCTGTATTCTCGTAATCTCCGCTACATCGTCTTTCTCTCCAAGAAATCCTCTCGCCTGCTGGACAAATGCTTCCGTACCGAGAAGAATCTGACTGACAAGCTTCCCCCACGGGGATTCATTGTTGCTCATTCCTTCTTTCACAAAGTTCCGGTACCTTCGACAGGACTCGGTAAGAGAGGTAGAGAAGTTTCCCAGGAGCCACTCGGTTGCAAGAAATGCCGGTCTTTCCGCATTGCCAATCGTCGGCAGATAACTGCTCCAGCGGTAGTCTGCCGGTTGCGCTGCCATGCCGGCACGCACCGGGTTAAGCACGATGTAACGGCACAACTCAAGGAGATGGCTCTCCTTCTCCACAAGAATAGCCTTGAACCGACCCTTGAACAGGTGACCATCTCTTTCATGCGAGCGATTGAACGCCTGGGTATAGACGCCGTTCAACTGGCGCATCCCCGCAGAAAGATTCCCTTCCGGAGTTTCAATCAGAAGATGGTAGTGGTTATCCATAAGACAGTAAGCATGGCAAAGCCAATTAAACCGCTTCACCACCTGTCCGAGGATTTTCAGGAACAGCTCGCGATCAGCGTCGTCTTCAAATACATCTGCACGCGCGTTGCCGCGTGAGGTTACGTGATAGACTGCACCGGGAAATTCTATGCGTAAAGGTCTGGCCATAGTTGCACTATACCGGATAAATATTATATTTCAAGACTTGACCCCCATAGCTCTTTTGATTTGTCACAGCAAATGCAAAAAGTTCTTGATTTATGTATACAGATAATTATATATAAGAAATACGCACACTCGATAGACGATAATACTAAATAGTGCCCATCCGGAAACCCCGGATGTGAAACTAGTGGTTTCCAATTTGGAAACGAGGATTTTTTTGTTCTGACAAGGAAATCAAGGGATTGTGCGGAGACGTACTACTGTACGTCGCACAAACAAAACCGATGATTGACGCTGTCAGGGCTAAAAAAGACCGTTTCCGGATGGAAACTAAATAGATCCTCAAGGGTGGGACGGAAAGCCAAAGGGTCTCAACGAGACAGCCGGGTCGCAGAAATACCAACCAGTAATTTCGGTCCCAGTTTTTTTAGTATTCAAAACAAAAAAACCGACTTCCAGGAGAACGTGGTTCGTCACAGGCATAAAGATTGGCTTGGAATACGTTGCGGAGTTCCTCCGGATGTTTTGATATCGACCGGAGTAGCCAAAAACCTGTATCTGTGCAATAGGGGAAGATATGAAAAAAACCATTCTGAAAATCAGCATGTTATGTTTCGCCACAGCCTTGGTCGCGGGGTGCGGGAGTGGAAGCGGTAACGGTAGCGGCAGCACCAATGTGGACAACTCCTCAACACAGCGTGTAATTACTCCTTTGCCGGCCAGCGAAACGACCCCGCCGAGCGGAGGCATCAACAACGCGGCATCGGCATCGTATGTGGTGCTGGCATGGAACGACCTGGGGATGCATTGTCTGAACCCAAGTTATGACACGGCGGTAATCCTGCCCCCCTACAACACCGTCTTTGCCCAGGTAGTCAAACGTGGAAATCCTCCCCAGTTAGTCACCACCGGCGTTACGGTTTCATACCGGATTGTAAGGAACACCACCTCGCAGAAAGGGCTCTTCAGCCAGTTCTGGACATTCGCGCTGCAACTGTTCGGAGTGGCGCCTGCCATTGACAAGGGCCTGAATCTGACGGACCCGGCGGTCTCCAACGGACTGACCGGCACGATGCTGGCAAAGGGAAATCATTTCCAGGTGGATGGCATCCCGTTAACCCCGGTTAACGACGGCAATACCTGGACACCGTTTCAGCTTGCCGAGATAACGGTTACGGATACCGCGACCGGATCGGTCATTGCCCGCACCCGCACGACCGTTCCCACCTCAGACGAAATCAACTGCGGCAAATGCCATGGGAATTCATCGGACCCGACAGTTGTTTTCAACGATATACTGGCAAAGCACGATGCCAGTCACGGCACCAACCTGGTCAATTCAAAGCCTGTCCTTTGCGCTTCATGCCACGGGAGCCCGGTGCTCGGCGCAACATCTAGCGGCTCATCGGGCATTTACCTGTCCCAGGCCATTCACGGCTTCCACGGCAGGCTGGCGAGTCCTCCCGGCTGCTACGACTGCCATCCGGGGGACGTCACCAAGTGTAACCGCAGCACTCATCACACCTCGGCTAACGGCAACTGTACGACGTGCCACGGCAGCATTGCCAATGTGGCAGCAACCGTCGCGAACGGTTCACGGGTCCCCTGGGAGACCGAGCCGAAGTGCGTTACCTGCCACAATACCGGCATAGGTGGCACGGGAGTGGCCGGGGTCGATACTGGCGCGACCCTTTACCGCCACGCCACCGGTCACGGCGGCGTCTACTGCGCCGGCTGTCACGGCAGTCCCCATGCCATGGTCCCCACCGGCCAGCCGACGGACAACTACCAGTCTGTCCAGTATCAGGGAGCTGCCAAGACAATCGGGGATTGCGGCGCTTGTCATGACACGTCGCGAGGCGGGGGGAACGATTTTGCCGACGAACATGGCTCAGACCGTCTCTCCGCCTGCAACGTCTGTCACACCGGCTATCAGAATGTGGCCAATACCGCCAACTGGCCACACCAGTTCCAATGGAAATCTCGCTAAAAAGCTGACGCCGGCTGGGTGATTCCAGTCGTAAGTGCACCAGGGGATTACTAGTAAGCAGTCCCCTTTTTTATCTGCCAAGACACGACATCACTGCATCAGGATTGTATCCGCGAATAACATTGGAGCCAACCCGGACAACCGGGACACCACCCCCGCCCATCTCCCGGAATGTTTTTGCGGCAGTACTGTCCTGCTCTATGTCGTAGGCAACATACGAAATGCCTTTTTCCTTCAGGAATTGCTCCATCTTTTTGCAGTAGCCGCACCAGGAAGTTCGGTACAACTCGACGGTATTTCCGCCGTACGAAATGCCCTTGCGCGGTAAAGGATCTTGAGATTTTCGAGGTGAGGGGGCCGGGCCGGCATCAACAATGGAAATTTCGCCTGATGCCCCGGTTTGCTGGAGCTGTTTGCGGTATTTACCCGGCACCTTGGAGATGTCATCGACAAAATGCAAAACCCCTTTACTATCCGTGTAACGGTAGATTTCCCCCTGGACTGTCCCAGCGAAAAGAGGCAGGACAAAGGCTGCAAGTACCATGAGATGTTTCATATATAACCACCAATTGCCTTACATTTCAAGACCTGGCCCCCACCCGCAAATTGAATTCACCCGATAAATCAAATAGTACAAGCCTGACTCCAGCCCCTCTTTACTGCATCGGCACGCCTCGTGGGCCTTCGGCATAGACTAGGGTATAATAAAAATTGAAGTCATGGTAGGTAGTCCAGGAACACGTTATGGCGTTTCCTGAGAGGACGCACTTGCTGTTGTCTTGAGGAAAGAAAGAAACTGCTTTCCAGCCGTTTTTCAGCGTTTTGACGGTGAAGCGGTCGATTCCTGAAGTAACTACCGAATCCGGGAGATTCTGATGATGACAGAACACCCATGAATCAAGATTGCAGTCATTGTGGAAGGAGGCGTTTTGGGAACAGGCAGTAACAGTGAGGAGAGGCACAGGTACTGAGTTAATCACGTGTTCTGCAATGAACTGTACCTGGCTAGTTGATTTCCGGTCGCCAGAGGCCAGTACCTGCAACGTCGCCGTTTGATCCGGCGCTCCTTCTATCGTCGGCACTTCAACCATAATGGCATCGCTGTACCATTGCTGTATGGTCAGTGGGACCGAACCACCGGGGAAACTGCCTACCAGGTTCACCTTGCCGTGGGTACTCCCAAAGTTAATTCCCTTTATTGCCACCCACGAGCCCGGCTGGATAATATTGTCCTGCGCATGTACCTCAATAATTTGCGGAACGCTTAATGCGGATGCTAACGTTGTTGCGTTATTTGCTGAAACGGCGTGAAAAGAAGCAAATTTAGCTTTGACAGCGATGTTGCCGGCCATCACTGCCTTTCTCTGCTGCGCTTGCAGTTGGGAGGAGCGTTTCTGCAGTTCGGCAGCAAATTTCCGGGATTCCCCCCGCGACCTGGCGGCAGCGGCGGCCCGCGACTTGTCCAGTGCTTTGACGATTTCGCTCTTGGGAACCTTTTTCCCCCCGACCACCAAAAGAGTCGAAGGCGCAAGGCTATTGAACTGATTGGCAGTCATCCCTTTCAGGACTCTTGTCGGCGTCGGCTGGGAGCTGATTTCCTTTCTTGCGACAGGCGATAGCATTTTCCCCTTTTTGATCACTCCCGGTGGCTCCGGTTGCGGATTAATAGCAAAAGCACAGGTTGCCGTGATGGTTGCGAATGTGACGACCAATGTTAACACCGTGAATTTATTTGCTGCTCTCATGTCGATGTCCTCCAAATTGGTTATTCTCCTTGTATCCCGGCAGCTAGAGCCATCATTATGCGATCCGGCTACTCTTTCCTCGATACAATAATCCTTCTCTGCTCAGCGCAGGTGCCCGGTGGCCAGAGGAGAGAGGGGTCAGAGAGAGCAGGAGTTTCGGGGACCGTATATATAAAACTTATATTCTCAATTATATATACTGTCCCCGGAATTCACGCGGATTTTGAGGAACAGCTCGCGATCAGCGTCGTCTTCAAAAACATCTGCGCGCGCATTGCCGCGTAAGGTTACGTGATAGACTGCACCGGGAAATTCTATTCGTAAAGGTCTGGCCATGGTTGCACTATACCGGATAAATATTATATTTCAAGACTTGACCCCAAACTCTTCACCTGATGATTCAGCCAATCCTCAGCTGGCAGCTTTTCGGCAACGCCATGATGACCGGTCAAGGCTTCCTTTCCCGTTGTCTCTGTTCCTATCCCGAATCAACAATTGGCTGGCGTCCGTACAAAGCTCACGACCTTAGCACCGATCCAGCCATACTTGCCTACAATGCTGCAATCAACAGCATTCTGGATAAACCGCTGCCGCTGGATCAACGTCCGGAAATGGGGCTGAAACCGAAAGTGCTGACCCTAGCGACGGATGCAAAAACGACCTGGATAGCCTTTGCTGATCATATTGAGGTATTGCAGCGGGAAGGTGGCGACCTCAACTTGATCAAAGGCTTTGCCAGCAAGTCTGCTGAACATGCTGCCCGGATAGCCGGAGTGCTGGCAATCTTCGAGACACCGGACACAACAGAGATTTCCGCTGACGCCCTGAATGGCGGCATTGCCATTGCGCAATATTATATTGGCGAAGCACTGCGTCTGTTCAATTCAGCTAGCGACGATCAGGAGCTCATTCTTGCACAGAAGGTCTATGATTGGGGGATGCAGCAACCAGGAGGAATCATAGCCCTGGCCGAACTGTATCGGTGCGGCCCTAATGCGGTACGCGACAAAAAGACCGCCACCAGGATGATCGAGATTCTGGAGCAGCACCACCGGGCGGAGCGGATTGAAGGAGGCGCGGAAATTAACGGAAAATTCCGTCGGGATGTATGGCGGCTGCGGGGGTAATAATGACGCTTTTTGCAAAATTTCAAATACCACCGTTTGCGAAAGCTGCGAAAGCTGAGAAAGCATTTGCCATAGAAACTTTGGTTCCGCAAGATTCGCAACTTTCGCAGGAAGAACATACTGAAAAATTGTCCTTTCCCTCTCCCATTTCTCCGTCAACGACAACCTGCAAGGGGGCACCACGTACCTCCTGTTACTGCTGCAAGGGGACTGACTACTGGCTGGGGGGAACGGAGAAGTATCCGAAATGGATATGCCGAAAATGTCATCCGCCCGCACCAGGGGCGGAAAGGTTGAATGCGACACTACGAAACAGCATATAAATTGACAACACTCTAATATTATTATAAGTATATAATGTTTATGCTTTTACTCTATAAAAACATCGGGGTGATTTACAAATGGAACAGATGAAATTGTTAAGCACCCCGGAAGATGAAACCGCAAAGTCCCTTCTCTCAAACCTACTGGATAAAAGTCGACTTTACCACCAATCAAAAGACTATAAAGAACTGCTGGACTTCATAACCAGGTTGCGCAACTTTGCGCCCTTTAACGCCTTTCTGCTCAACCTGCAGAAGCCTGGTTTGCGCTTTGCCGCATCACAATATGACTGGCGGCAGCGTTTCGAAAGAGAAGTAAAGGAGGGAGCTCGTCCGCTGATTATCCTCTGGCCGTTTAGCCCGGTTGCTCTCGTTTATGATGTGGATGATACTGAAGGCGAACCGCTTCCCGATACCGTGCTTCAGGCATTTCGGGCTGTGGGCGAACTGACAATAAATAATATCATTGGGTTTATAAGTCTGCTTCAAGGGCAAGGCATTGAACTGAGGCTGATAGAGTATGGTGATGCCCACGCCGGGCATATTCAAACCGGACAGAAGCCAGAAGGCTTGGAAATCGGACTTCGTTCAACCGACACGAAAAAGCGTCCGACGTATTTTGTCCGCGTCAACAGCAAGCATGACCCAAATGTTCAATTCGTTACATTAGTACACGAACTTGCCCACCTCTATCTAGGCCATCTCGGCCCTGACAAATACTTAAAAATAGCCGAACGAAGTCTGCCCAAGCACGAGCAAGAA
>JAQUHM010000164.1 GCA_028683595.1 Geobacteraceae bacterium
AGCTGTTGTGTCAGTTGGCGAAAGTGCCGAAAAAGGCAACCGCCACATTTCTTGCGAGAGTGGCAGAAGGGCAGGGCTGATGTAGTCCTTTCTTGACATTTCGGGACAGAAAGCACACCGTAAATAGCCAAACAACAAAGGAGATTCCTCATGAACCAGCTCGAAAGTAATTACCCACGAACTGCCGACCAAATCGTAATCGCCCAGAACGCACTCATCCGACAGGTCTATGCCTGGATGGGGGGTGGTCTCCTGGTCACCGCGATGATGGCCATGGCCACCATATCTTCACCGGCCCTCTTCAATGCCATTACCGGTAACCGCATAGTCTTTTACGGACTGCTAATCGGAGAACTTGGCCTGGTGATTGCCATCTCCCGTGCGATCAACAAAATCAGCGCCCCTGTGGCGTCGTTCCTGTTCCTGCTGTATGCCGCTTTGAACGGTGTTACGATGGCCGTTATTTTTGCGATCTACACTGCCGAATCGATTACCTCCACCTTTGTCATCACAGCGGCAACCTTTGGCGCCATGAGCGCTTTCGGCTACTTTACCAAACGAGATCTGACCCGATGGGGGAGCTTCCTCTTCATGGGATTGATCGGTGTGGTAATTGCCTCGCTGGTCAATATCTTTGTCGGAAGCAGTGCCGTCTCTTGGGTAATTTCCGTTATTGGGGTGATTGTCTTCACCGGGTTGACCGCTTATGACACCTGGAAGATCAAGGCCATGGCTGCTGCCGGCGCAGAAGGGCGCAAGCCGGCCATTCTTGGAGCGCTTACTCTTTATCTCGATTTTATCAACCTCTTTCTCATGCTTTTGCGTTTGCTCGGAAACCGACGCTAACAGGCCCCTGAGCAGCGTTTAGGTGCCCAGTCTGTGTTGATGGTACCTTTACAGCCAATTACAAGGAAATGTACCACGATGACGATTCGCTGGTTCCCCGGACATATGGGCAAGGCCCTGGAGCAGATTGAAGAGCAGATAAGAAAGATCGATGTGGTGATTGAAGTCCTGGATGCCCGATTGCCTTTTTCCAGCTCCAACCACAAGCTTGCGGCGCTGCGCAATAACAAGGTCTGGATCAAGGTGCTGAACAAAAATGACCTGGCCGATCCGGCAGTCACCAAGGCCTGGGTACGGGATTTTCAATTGCAGGCGGGTGTACGTGCTCTGCCGCTGTCGGCAAAAAAACATGCAGACACGAAGCCGCTGATCAAGCTCTGCAAGGACTTGGTGCCGAGGCGCGGCCAGCCGGGCTTTCCGGTTCGAGCCATGGTGGTGGGCATCCCCAACGTGGGCAAATCCACCCTGATCAATACCCTGGCAGGGAGAAGTGTTGCCAAGGTGGGAGATCGGCCGGCAATAACCAAATCCACACAGCAGATAGACCTGCGCAACGGCATAGTGCTGTCCGATACGCCGGGAATGCTCTGGCCGGATATGAAAGACCAGGAGGGGGCCTACCGTCTGGCCGCCAGTGGTGCCATTGGAGACAATGCTCTGGATTACACCTCGGTCGGTCTCTTTGCCGGAGAATACCTGCTGCGGCGCTACCCCGGGCTGCTGAAAGACCGTTACGCTCTGCAGGAACTTCCTGAATCCGCCCATGACCTGATGATCGCTGTTGGCCGCAAGCGGGGACTCTTGGCAACAGGTGGGGTGGTCGATCTGCACAAGGCTTCGGAAGCGTTTTTGCGGGAGCTGCGGGCAGGTAAGATTGGTCGTATAAGCTTGGAGGAGCCAGTGGCAGATCCTCCCGTTCCTGAGTAACGCTGCTGGCAGTTCAGGTTCTTTTGCTTACGTTTCCAGCACGTTATGTGCTGTTTTACAAGGAGGATTCGGCTGTAGAACTCCCTTGCTGCGGTGTCCCTGAAATTGTCGCCGAGGTCTAAAAGCTTTCTTTCTTACGGGAATACCTGTACCGTAAGAAAGCATTTCATTACATTTAAAATAGAGAACAATTTATGAAGGTCTTTATGATCTACGTCCGGGACGAGGATTTCTACCGACTTCTCCCGTCTGAACTGGAGGACTCACGGTTCAGTAAAGGGCGAGTACAGGTAATGGCCTTCCCCCCGCTCGGGATCGAAACCCTGGCACCGATCGTGCGCCAATACGGACACGAGGTGCGGATGTTCGATACCTGTCATCCGCTTATGAAGGAGAAGCACATCGCCGAGGCGGTCATTGAGGAGCGGCCGGACGTAATAGCTCTCTCGTTTTTGTCGACTACCTCGTATCCTGCCACTAGCAGTATGGCTCAACGGCTGAAACAGGCCGCTCCAAACATCCCGATTATCCTCGGGGGGGTGTTTGCTACCATCAACGCCAGGAAAATCCTCGCAGATTGCCTGTATGCAGACTTCATTTGCAAGGGCGAAGGTGAGGAGCTTTTGCCTGACTTCCTGGAAAACCTCAATTTCCCAGAGAGAGTCGCAGGCCTGGTCTGGCGCTCTGGAAATGAAATCATCGAAAACCCGTCGCGTCCTATCATTAAAAACCTTGACCTGTTTCCCTATCCAGACCGAAAGAGTCTTCCGATTGATTACATTGAATCAATGCCGCTTGACGTTCCGGCAGTCCTCTCGCTGGACCGGTTCTGCACCATGCAGACTTCGCGCGGCTGTCCCAATCAGTGTATATACTGTGACATTCCCACCCTGGCTGATCGCACCTGGCGATCCCGCTCCCCCGAGCACGTGCTGGGCGAGATGCAGCAGCTAAGTGACGAGGGTTACCGGTCAATCTATCTCACGGACGACCAATTCCTGCTGAACAGCAAACGCATCAGTGGTATCTGCCAGGGAATTATCGACCGCAAACTGAAGTTCACCTGGGGGTGTGAGGGGCGGGTTGACTCGATTGCTGCTGACCAGTTTCCCATCATGGCCAAGGCCAACTGCACCTTCCTCGCTTTCGGAATAGAGTCCGGCACTCAGATGGTGCTTGATCGCCTCAAGAAAATGCAGACTCTGGAACAGGTCGAACACACGGTCGGAGCGGCCAAACGACACGGAATAGAGACCACTCACGGCTTCTTTCTGATCGGTTCTCCGGAGGAGAGCGAAGAAGACATCCTTGAGAGTTTTCATTTCGCGGCGCGGTTAAAGCTGGACACGTTCGGCTTCAATCGACTCTGTGTCTATCGCGGGACTCCTCTGTGGAAGGAGTACGTTGAGCGCGGGATTATCGATGATGTGCGTGATTGGAACAAATGGTTCAAGTGCTCTGACATTGATCCAACTATACTTCCGAGCCAGGTGCTGAACCGGGCCCGCCAGAAGGGATATATGTTGTTGTTCGCCAAGCGTCTATTCCTGCGTCCGTTTCAGACGATCAAACTGCTGCGCAGGTTCGGCCGTTACATGAAACTGTCTGACATCCTGAAGCTGCTTTGGAGCCCTTTCCGTAAGCGAACTTTCACTCGCCAGCCGGAATTGCCGGCGCAGATGATCGACAAGGGTCTGTTGGCTCCCGTTCGCTTGACTTCCTGATGTAACCCTGCGTCTCATGGCTTTGTTGCGTTGCCATGTCCTGCCAGGGCGAATAACCCTTTGAAGCTGTGCGGCGATCCATCCGCACAGCTCTCAAACGTAGAGTACTTCACAGCCTGTCGTGATCCTGCCTGAAATCCTTGCCAACATCACCGTTTCTGTCCCCTTTTTGCTTATTATATTTGTTCCTGTGTCTGATCTCTTTTCAAATGTGAACTTGGCAGATTGTTCCAGGGGCCGCTTCGTGATTCTGAATAGCTCCTGTTCTTGTTTTGGTAGTGATAGTACTAACCAGCCTGATAGCAACTTCTTGCACCAAGTGCGTACTGTTTTTAGAAAAAATTTGCTGGCGGGGAGAACTCTGGAGAAATAATGCTAGAATCTATGGGTGTAAAGGCGTAATTCACTGCCAGGATCCCGGGATTATCCGGTACAAAGGAAGAACTATGAACTATCCCGTTTGGTATCTACCCGACATAGGTGGCGGCATCCTCATTGCCCTTATTTCCATCGTTCATGTCTTTTTATCCCATTTCGCGGTGGGCGGAGGACTCTACCTGGTCTTGGCGGAACGGAAAGGCTTGCGCGAGAACAACCCTGCGATCCTCGAGTTCACCAAAAAACACGCAAAGTTCTTTATGCTTGTAACTATGGTCATGGGCGGGATAACCGGAGTCGGGATCTGGTTCATCATTTCCCTGGTGAACCCTTCGGCTACGTCAGTTCTGATTCACACTTTCGTCTTTGGTTGGGCCACGGAGTGGGTTTTCTTCCTTGTTGAAATTGTTGCCATCTTCGTCTTTTATTACTGTTTTGGCAGCATGGATTCCAAGACCCACCAAGTGGTGGGCTGGATCTATTTTATTGCAGCATGGTTGAGCCTGTTCGTCATCAACGGCATTATCGGATTTATGCTTACGCCGGGCGGCTGGATAGTGGACGGCAGTTTCTGGTCCGGTTTTTTTAACCCATCCTTCTGGCCGTCTCTCTTTTTCAGGACATTTGTCTCCCTCATGCTTGCCGGGGTCTATGCCTTTGTCACTACAGCTTTTCTGAAGGATGCGCACCTGAAATTGACAATGACCAGATATTCGGCGCGCTGGGTGCTGTTGTCTCTTCTTGCGGCTGTGCCAAGCGGCTACTGGTATCTCTCAATTTTACCCAACCAGGCTCGTATCCTTGTGGAAGGGGCTTCTCCAACAATACGGATGACGGTGCAGTACGGCTTGGCCGGGGTTATTTTTCTGCTTGCCGGGACTCTCATCCTCCTGCTTTTGAAACCCACCTGCCACACAAAGGCAGTCTCTTTCATTGTGCTTGTCAGCGCCTTCCTCTTTATGGGGGCCTTTGAATGGACTCGCGAAGCATCACGCCGGCCTTATGTCATTGACGGATTCATGTACTCCAACTCCGTACTGGAAAAAGATCTCGAGGAAATCACCAGGGAAGGATTTCTGCACGAAGCCCGCTGGGTCTCCACCCGTGAGGCAAGGGCGGATAATCAGCTGGAAGCTGGCCGCGAGATTTTCCGGAACCAGTGCTATGCATGCCACACCGTGCGCGGGATAAACAATCCTATTGTTGTCAGGACTGCAGCCATGGATTACGCGGCCTTGGTGAATTACCTCGGCAGGATGCATGATATCAGGTATTTTATGCCACCTTTTGCCGGGAATGAGGCTGAGCGTAAAGCCTTGGCATATTTTGTCATCAAGGGGATACAAGGAAAGGACGTCACCATCCCGAAAGCGCAGCGTAAGCAGTCGATGTCAGAGGGAGGGGTGCTGTTTCTCAGCCATTGCACCATCTGTCATCCCGAGAGCCTGGTGAAGTCTCGGAGCGCCACCTGGGACCAGAAAAAAATCCGCTGGGCACTCGACAACCTGAACAGGCTCCAGAGTGCCATGCCCAATTTTCAGGGCACCCCGGAGGAAAAAGATCAAATTGCTGCGTATATCTATTCACTCCAGGGAGGTGCCGATAAGGAAAACCATAATGAAGGGGAAGAGGTGTTCGAGAAAAACTGCGCCATCTGTCATACCCTGCGTGAAGGAGCGAACCCGCTGTTGCCGAAGCTGAAGGGCTGGACCAGGGAACGGCTGAGAAGCTCCCTCGATATGCTGCAGAAACTCAAGGGAGGAATGCCTCCCCTTGATGCTTCCAATGAGGAAAAGGATGCCTTGACCACCTTCCTCTACCGGGCACTGGAAGGAGAATTACGATGAATTCACTCATACCGACACCTGATATCTTCCCGGCGTCATGGGAATTCTTCCGCTTTCTGCTGATGCTCCTTTTCCCGCTGCATCTCATCCTCATGAATGCGATGGTCGGCACTACGGCCATAACTGCCTATGCCTTGCTGCGGAAGGATGAAACCATGAGAGGGCTTGCCTGTGAACTTGCCAGGGTGCTCCCTTTTCTGATTGCCTTTACCGTCAATCTTGGTGTTGCCGCACTTCTTTTTCTCCAGGTTACTTACGGGCAGTTCTTTTATGCCGGTTCTGTCTTGATGGGGGTGTACTGGATAGCGGTCGTGCCGCTCTTGCTTCTTGCCTATTACGCCGCTTACCTTTTCGACTTCAAATTTTCGAACATGAACAAGCCGCTGGCGATTTTTGTGATATTTCTGCCTCTGATCATCTTTCTGGCCATTGCCTTCATCTATTCCAACAACATGACCCTTATGCTCGATCCGGAAGCCTGGCGGGCTTATTTCGGCACTCAGAATGGTACCGTCCTCCATTGGGGGCACACACCCCTGATTCCACGGTTTCTACACTTTATCACCGGTGGGTTAGCGGTTGGAGGACTGTTTGTCGCACTTCTCGGAAGGGTTCGAAAGAAACTGGACCCGGCTGTTCGGGCCGCCGCAGAGAGGATTGGCATGAGAGTATTCACCATTCTAACCGGAGTGTCGATACTGGCTGGTTTCCTTTTCCTGGCAGCACTTCCCAGGCAGATGCTGCTGCTGTTCATGGGGAGGGATATCATTGCTACGGTGGTATTCGCAGTAGGGATGATCCTTGCAGTCATCGTCGTGGTTGCCGGGGGAAGTCGAAAGGTTTGGTTGTGCGCCTGGCTTGTGGTTCCGCTGATGTTCTTCATGTCGTACCTGAGAGATGTCGTCAGGACAGCGTATCTGCAGCCGTATTTCTCACCCGTGGCTTTGCCGGTCGTCCCCCAGTTCGGGGCAATTGCCATGTTCCTGATTGCCTTGCTGGCGGGACTTGTAACCGTTGCCTGGATGATGTGGAAAGCGGCGTCTGCTCTTGGCGTGACAAAGCCCTGATGGATAGTAGGTTCAGTGTGTTGCGCAGGGTGTTCGGGGCATAGGAGTGGCAGAATCAGTTGTTATTTGTCCAGGGCTTCGCGCACTTTGCCGGCCAGAGTTTGCATGGAAAACGGTTTCTGGATGAAGGATACGCCTTCGTCCAGTACCCCCCGGTGTGCAATGACATCGGCTGTGTACCCGGACATAAACAGACAGGTCAGGTCCGGGATAATGGGCACTAGTTTCTTTGCCAGTTCACGACCATTCATTCCCGGCATTACCACATCGGTCATGAGCAGGTTGATTTCTTTGGCGTTTTCATCAGCAAGATTGATGGCTTCATACGGCGTGCTTGCCGTCAATACCGAATAGCCGAAACTCTCCAGCATCATTTTCCCCAGTTCCAGGATTGCCGGTTCGTCTTCCACCAGGAGAATGGTTTCATGGCCTTTTCTGATCGGTTCCAGAGTTTCTGACTTTGCAACAATGGCCTTTGCCGAGTACCTGGGCAGGTAGATCTTGAAGGTTGTTCCATGTCCCGGCTCACTGTAGACGTTAATAAAGCCATTGTTCTGTTTGACGATGCCGAAAACCGTGGCCAGGCCCAGGCCGGTACCTTCTCCAACCGCTTTTGTGGTAAAAAATGGTTCGAAGATTTTGTTCAGCATTTCTTTTTCCATTCCACAGCCGTCATCACTGACCGTCAACAGAACGAACTCGCCTGAAACAAATCCTGGGTGGTTGAGGCAGTATTCATAATCAAAGACAGCATCCGCCGTTTCGATAATGACCTTGCCCACTCCGCCAATGGCGTCCCGGGCATTGACGCACAGGTTGGCCAGGATCTGGTCGATCTGGGAGGGGTCCATCTTGACAGGACATTCCCTTACGCCCGGTAGCCAGACGAGGTCTATGTCTTCGCCAATCAACCGGCGGAACATTTGCAGCATTCCCTCCACGGTCCTGTTCAAGTCGAGTACCTTGGGTGCAATGGTTTCTTTGCGGGCAAAGGCCAGCAGTTGACGAACCAGTTTGGCGGATCGTTCGGCCGCTTTACGGATTTCCTGCAAGTCTGAGCAGAGAGGTTGAGAAGGGTATGCCTTCCTCAGGGCCAGTTCCGTGTGACCGAGGATAACCCCCAACATGTTGTTGAAGTCATGTGCCACGCCGCCAGCCAATCTTCCTACCGACTCCATCTTTTGAACCTGATTCAGCTGTTCCTGTAATTTTTCCCGCTCACCTTCGGTTCTTTTGCGCTCTTCCAGGGCTTGCGCCAGTTTAAGGTTGCTATAGCTCAGTGTCGAAATTTGATCGGCAAGCCGGGCATAAAAACTCATGACGCAGTCAACCGTTTCACGACTCCAGCGCGGAACACGGTCCA
>JAQUHM010000165.1 GCA_028683595.1 Geobacteraceae bacterium
CACGAGAAAGAAGACATCCGTCCACAATACTGGCATGATTCAATTTGTCCGAAAAGAGGATATCTCCCTTTTGCGCAAGAGCAGGGATAACTCCGGTATTCGCGGCATACCCCGAATTAAAAACCAAGGCCCGCTCTGTTCCTTTAAAAGCGGCAATTTTCCGTTCAAGCTGCTCGTGAAGCTCCATTGTTCCGGAAACGAGACGGGAAGCACCAGTACCGACGCCATAGTGTTCAACAGCCTTTATCGATGCTTCCTTAAGAGCCGGATGATTCGCCAGACCAAGATAGTTGTTGGAACAAAGGAGGAGAACTTCTTTACCGTCCATAACCACCCGGGAATTCTGACTTCCTTCAATAAGCGGCATACGTCGGTAAAGCCCCTGGTCTTTCAAAAGACTCAGTTCACGCGCAAAGGTGATCACCACAAATCGTCCCTCCTCCAAAGAAACATGAGACTGTCAACCAGTATATCCATACGGTTAACAACCTATTGGATAGCATATCAATATATGTTTGTAAAAGAAATTCTCATACCACAAAGACCAGGAACCGGTTAAACGGGGGGCAGTCTTGTCCGCCCCGAAAGGCCTGTCAGCAAAGGATAAAATGCAACCGGCAGCATAATTCCAGTGAATTTGCCGCCGGTCACACATATTTGTCAGTCGGAAGGAGTGGTCTAGTGTTGAAAGGAACCACCCACCAAGGTTGCAGTTACACTGCCGATCTTTACCTTCGTTTTCATTTTAACGGGGAGAAGACGTTTATCATCAGTTAACCAGATCAACATCTCTCCTTTTCTATCGATTATCCCCTCCGACTGCATGAGTGGCTTGATCACAATGGTATCAAAGGTGCCAAGAGATGTTTTAATTTTCTCCTTCCTGAGCACCTGAACCTCAACATTCCACGTTTTCAAATTATCAAGTATCGTAAGAAAAACTGATTTCCCAACCTCGAGCTTGAGAGTCCTTACAAAGTAAAAGCTGGACAGGGTATCCAATATTGAGGAAGCAATGGGAAGTTCCCTTTTTTCACCATTAAGGTTGTCCTTATAATAGGCGATTCCTTTAGCATGATTGAACTGAACTTCCCTATCCCTGCGATGGCTCCCCTCACGGGTCTTCAGTGAGTACGATTTCGACTGACCCAACTTAGCCTCGGGATTTGCCGACAAAATCGATACTATCCGATCTTCAACCGGGAAAAATACCGTTATCCAGTCTACAGATCGGGCAATAGAGGTAATTTTTATCTCCCCATTTTCCGCAACAATCTCCTGGGTAGCCGTTCCCGCCTTTATGCCGGTCCAGGTCAGATCGTAGACCAGCTTTTCCGGTATGGTCAATGCCGAAGCATTCGTACACGCGAGGATAGTTGACAACCAAGTAAATACAAACAGCATCAAAAACATATTTTTGACAGCAGACCTATACAGACAAAACCCATTTATGCTCATGGAACATTCTCCTTTTTCCTACCCGATGAGGTTACACCAGAATTTAGACTTGTCAGGTTGAATTCACGAACTTCTTTGTTATAGTTTTATCGAATTTCCACACAGTCCACAATGAGGAGAAACCTGCATGAAACTCGAAGATGTGAAGAAAATTGCGAAGGATCGGGGCCTACAGATTAAAAAAATGAAAAAAGCCGAGATCATACGAGCTATTCAACGGGATGAAGGAAACACCGATTGCTACAACAGTGACTCTTCTGATACCTGCGGGCAGTTTTCCTGTATCTGGCGCGACGATTGCCAATGAAACCTCGCCGCTATTCCTTCACAGACCTGTTCACCAAATCAATGACCGTAACCTCCGGGGGTGCCAGAAATCGTATCGGCGGCCCCCAGGTTCCGGTTCCTCTGCTCACATAAAGATAGGACGCATCCATTATCCGGGACAAACCAGTCTTTACCGGGTAGAACAGATGCGTGATAATCTCAAACGGAAATATCTGTCCTTTATGAATATGTCCCGAAAGCTGCAAATCGAACAAACCTAGACTCTGTTTAGCCAAAACCGGCCGGTGTTTCAGCAACAGGACAAAACGCCCTTGGGGAACTTTCCCCAGAATAGCCTCTTCGTTTATGTTCCCGTATCCGACTCTTGTTCCGGCAGGGTCATCCACGCCAACGACAGTCATCACCCCACCCAAATCGTGCATTTCTCCCTGGAGTACGGTAAAACCTGCCCGCTTCATAAAACTTAGAGATTTCTTTATCCCGGCATAAAACTCATGATTGCCGGTTACCGCAATTTTGCCATAAGGGATATGCACTTTTCCCAGAGCAGCTGACAAATCAGTCATCCCGTCCGTCTGCCCATCCACCAGATCACCAGTCGAGACCAGCAGATCGGGCTGCACCATTTCGATTTCGCTGATGACCTTCTTCAGCTTTTGCTCGTGAACGATCAAACCCAGATGAAGATCGGAAACCTGAACAATTCTGAATGACTTGATCGATGGTGGGAGTTTGGTGGTCGGTACGACAACTTTTTCCAGCCTGACAGCCTTGGCTTCGTGATACCAGTAGAGAGAAACCCCGAGCGAAACAGTGCATGCAACAAGAAATGCCTGCTGATCGGTAAAGAAAACCAATACATCTTGGTGAAATAAATGCCCTCCGTACCGGGCCAGAACACGACAAAGATCGATCACCAGCATGATAATGAAAAACAGAAAGAGAAATCCCATCCAGAGATATGCGGCAAAGGCAAGCGGAACAGCAACGGTGCCAAATCCTTCTCTTTCAAGAAAGCGCACAAGCAGTGGGGCCAGAATCATCATCAGCATACATACAACGAGAGAACAGGCTGCCGGAAATGACAGTGGGAATGCCGCACTTACCTTGCGGTAGGCATAATAGTGCATTCCACCATAAAGGGAAAGGAATGTCAGAAAAAACAATGACATAAGCAGATTTAACCCAACATCAGTCAAGGACTGATGGTTGTCGATGGACTTGGAGTCTGCGAAATACGGTAACCGCATTTCCCTGAAGCCTGTCCATATAGTAGTAGACCACCGGCGTAATGTAAAGTGTAAGCAACTGCGAAACGATAAGGCCCCCCACCACCGCCAAACCCAATGGACGGCGCCCCTCGGCTCCTGCTCCGAAACCGATGGCAATGGGCAGAGTGCCCATGAGTGCGGCCATGGTAGTCATCATAATAGGGCGAAAACGTATCAGCGCGCCCTGGCAGATGGCATCCAGCGGTTTTTTCCCTTCCTTTCGCTGCGCCTCGAGTGCAAAGTCGATCATCATGATGGCATTCTTCTTTACAATCCCGATCAGCATTATCACCCCGACGAAGGCATAGACATCCAGATCCTTATGGAACAGCATGAGCGTAACCAGGGCACCGAAACCCGCAGCAGGAAGTCCTGACAGGATCGTTAGAGGATGGATGAAACTCTCATAGAGAATACCGAGAACAATATAAATAACCAGAACCGCCATAAGAAGGAGCAACCAGAGTCCCTGCAGCGATGACTGGAAAGCCTGTGCAGTCCCCTGGAAACTGGTGGCAATAGTAGATGGCAGTGTCTCACTGCCCAGTTTCTCCACCAGGGGCACGGCATCTCCCAAGGCAACTCCCGGTTTCAGATTGAATGAAATGGTAACTGCGGGAAGCTGCCCCTGATGGTTTACCGTGAGCGGCCCCAGACCCTTGGTTATGGATGCAACCGTGTTGAGGGGCACGAGTTTTCCGTTAGTGGCCTGAACATAGAGCATGGATAGGGCTGACGGGTCCCGCTGGTATTGCTCTGCCAGTTCCAGGATTACCTGGTACTGGTTGTTGGGCGCATATATGGTAGTAACCTGACGTGAACCGTAGGCAAAGTAGAGGGCATCTTCGATCTGTTCAACCGAAACACCAAGCGCGGAAGCCTTATCACGGTCTATCTGCACGTTTACCTGGGGATTCTTGATCTGCAGGTCGCTGGTAACATCCTGCAGTTGTGAGAGAGCCCGCATCTTCGCTTCCAGCACAATCGAATATTTATACAATTGGTCTTTGTCGGGGCTCTGCAGGGTGAACTGGTACTGGCTTTTGGTCAAACGCCCGCCTATGCGGATGGCCGGAAGGTTCTGCAGATACATCTTGATTCCCGGCACCGTGGCGAGCTTGGGTTTAAGTTCATCAATGATCTCATCGGCGGTGAGATTTCTTTGGTCGAGTGGTTTCAAACGCATAAACATGCGGCCGGTATTACTTGAGGAACTTGCTCCTCCTGATCCGACAGCTGACATGAAAGCCTCAATATTGGGATCTTGAGCAACAATGTTTGCCAACTTCCGCTGGTGAGCCACCATATCATCGAATGAGATACCCTGGGCAGCCTCGGTAAAAGCGAAAATTTGCCCAGTATCTTCACTTGGCAGAAAACCTTTCGGCATCCTGACGAACAGCCCGCCTGTAACGACCGTCAATGTCAAGATCACCACCAGGACCACACGGCGATGATGGAGCACTGCATGCAGACTCCGGTCGTAGGCGCCATGCATGGCGTTAAAAAAATGTTCCATGGCCAGATAAGTGCGGCCATGCCGTTCCTTCCCTGGAGGTCTGAGAAAACGGCTGCAGAGCATGGGCGTGAGCGTCAGGGAGACAAAACCGGAGATCAGGATCGCGATGCTGATCGTAACGGCAAACTCATGCAGAAGCCGACCCATGATACCACCCATGAACAGAACCGGAATGAAGACCGCCACCAACGACAGGGTCATGGATATGATAGTAAAACCAACCTCCCGCGAGCCCTTCAAGGCGGCGTCCATCACTCCTTCCCCCTGTTCCATGTGCCGGACGATGTTTTCCAGCATAACAATAGCATCGTCCACCACGAACCCGACGGAGAGGGTAAGTGCCATGAGAGAGATGTTATCGATACTGAAATTCAACAGATACATGGCGGCAAAGGTGCCTATGATGGAAAAGGGGAGTGCCAGACTGGGGATGATTGTTGCTGAAAAGTTGCGAAGGAACAGGAAGATAACCATCACCACCAGGCAGATGGTCAGACCAAGGGTAAACTTGACGTCGGCTACTGATGAACGGATCGACAGGGATCGGTCAAAAAGGATCTTAAGGTCAACGGAAGCCGGTATCTGCGCCCTGAAAACCGGAAGCAGCTTCTTGATGCTGTCCACAACCTCGATGGTATTTGTTCCCGGTTGTCGCTGAATGGCAAGAACCACGGCACGAGTATTGTTGAACCAGTTTGCCACTTTGTCGTTTTCCACAGTATCAATAACCCGACCAAGTTCCTGCAGTCGCACCGGCGAACCATTGCGATAGGCGACAATCAGGGGACGGTACGCAGCAGCGTCGAACAGTTGGCCGGTTGCCTGGATAGTATAGGCCTGCTTTCTTCCGTCAAGGGTGCCGGTAGGAAGGTTGACGTTGCTGTTTCCCAGAGCATTGGCAACCTCGTTGATGCCGATCTGGCGACTGGCCAACGCCTTCGGGTCCAGTTGCGCTCGAACCGCATATTTTTGAGAACCGAACACCTGAACCTGGGCTACTCCATCGATCATCGAAATACGTTGGGCTATAAATGTATCGGCAAATTCATTTACCGCATAAAGAGGCAAGGTGGGAGAACTGAGCGCCAGGTAGATAATCGGCTGATCTGCCGGATTGACTTTTCGGAATGATGGGGGAGCCGGCATGGTCGGCGGCATCTGGCGCGAAGCCCTGGATATAGCAGCCTGCACGTCCTGGGCAGCGGCATCGATATCCCGGGAGAGATTGAACTGTATGGTAATACTGGTTGAACCGGTGCTGTTGGCGGAAGTCATGGAATCGACCCCCGCAATTGTGGAAAATTGCCTTTCCAGAGGGATGGCAACCGCCGAAGCCATGGTGTCCGGGTTGGCTCCAGGGAGGTTTGCCGTCACCTGGATAGTAGGAAAATCTACATTGGGCAGATCGCTCACCGGGATAAGGCGATAGGCAAACAAGCCGAAAAGGAGTATCGACACCATGACCAGAGTGGTCATGATCGGTCTGCGGATGAACAGTTCCGCAATATTCATTGCCGTGTAACCTTGTCCTTCGAATTCTCCGTGCCGTACGTTACACGGGTCCCGGGCGATAGCTGCAGTTGACCATCGGTTACCACCGTTTCTCCGGGATTCAATCCTTTCTCAATGACAGTCTCGCCGTTATATGTTTCATTCGTGACCACCGGTCTTAATTCAACGGTTCGGTCCTGTTTTACGACAAAGACAAACAGCCCATCCTGTCCGGTCTGGACTGCCTGTGAAGGCACCACCACAGCATTCGGAATAGTGGCAAGGGTCAGAACCACATTGACAAACTGACCCGGCCAGAGCCTTTTTTGCTTGTTCGCGAAAGTTCCCTTGACTTTGATGGTGCCGGTTGTCGAGTCCACCATATTATCAAGAAAACTGATAACTCCCTGCTCGGCGGGACCAGGATCGTTGGGTATCAAAGCCTCAACCTTCAGGTTCCCGAGCGCCATGTGCTTTTTGATTTCAGAAAGCTCCTTTTCAGGAACAGAAAAGGTCACATAAATCGGATTAATCTGGTTTATGGTTACCAGGATTGGGACATCATTGGCTTTAACGAGATTTCCCCTTTGAACCATGAGGTTGCCCGTGCGGCCATCGATAGGTGAGCGGATGAAACAATATCCCAACAGCACGACAGCATTGTCCACCATGGCCCTGTCGGCCCGTACCGACTCAGCCAGAGCATCCGCATTTGTCCTCAGCTGTTCATACTGGTCCTGGGTAACAATCCCATCCTTCAGCAGGCCACCGTATCTTCTCGCCTGATCACGTGCAAACTTCTCCTGGGCAACATCTCTTGACAGGGCAGCCTTGGCCTGGCGTAATGCCGCCTCGTAGGGACGGCTGTCAATAGAAAAAAGCAATGCCCCCCTGCTGACATCATCTCCTTCTCGAAAATGAACCTTCTCCAACATCCCGTTGACCTGGGACTTGATGGAAACGGTTGATATAGACTCAACTGAGCCAATGATGCGTATCTGCACAGGAACAGTTTTACGCATCGACACCCCGATGGTAACCGGAACCGGCGGTTTTGGCTTTGGTTTCTCCACGCTCCCGGAACAGGCAGAGATTAAAACGCACAGAGCAAGCAGCAGAATAGGGAATCGTCGTGTACACGATATCCCGTTTGCCACAGGTGATTTTTGGAAAGGAATACTGTTAGCGGTTGCTGGTTTCATATAAAACATCCGATTCCTTTCCGGTAACCGTTATCCCTTCGTGATCCAGCAACTCCCCTGTGGCCTTCCAGAACTGCCCAATGGCAATTGCGTATTGAGCTTGCGCCAGTATCTGATTAGCCTTGGCTGCAACAAGGTCATTCTGGACATCAACCACCTCTTTGGTAGTTGCGAGACCCACTTCATTCTTCTTGATATAGGCGCGCATGCGTTCCTCTGCATAGGCAAGGCCACGATCAGCAACATCCAACTGCAGGTAGTTGGCATCGATTCCCCGGATGGCTGTTCTGACTTCATTTCTAACATTCGCTTCAAGACTTTTAAGCTGTACCTGCGCCTGTTCCAAACTGAGCTTGGTCTTTATGTAATTATTTTTCGCCTCACGGTTTCCTATAGGGTAGCTGAACTGCAACCCGACTGACCATATCGGATATTCAGCTGCACCGACTTTATTCATGTCACGGCCGAAGTCTCTTTCAAGTCCGGTAATGGCTCCAGAGGCGTTAAAGTTCAGGTCAGGTAAAATGTTGTTGTGGGCCACACGAGTCTGCAAGTCGAGTGTTTGCAGGTTCATCCGTTGTGCCTTTACATCAGGTCGTCGCGTTAGTGCCTGACTTACTGCATCATTCTCGTTAACGGCATACTTTTCAAGAGAGGGAGGATCAATAGGATTTACAACCAGATATTCTCCGATCTGCAGCAGAATTCTTACAACATCCATCTGGTCCATTAGCAGTTTTTCAGCGTCTATCCTCTCTTTTTCTCGCGTTGCGACCCCAAATTCCGCATTCAGAATCTCCATGGCAGGGAGGACACCTGCCTTCACCTGCCCCTTGGTATCGTTGAGAATTTTCTGAGCTAGGAGGAGGGCGGTCTTCTTTGCCTCCAGATTTTCCTTGAG
>JAQUHM010000166.1 GCA_028683595.1 Geobacteraceae bacterium
GCAATATACTTGGCCATGCTCCGCACCGACTGAAACACGATGGTTCCGGTCTCTGCATCCGGAACTATTACGCCGAAATCATTTTCCATCGCTACCACCAACTGCAGTGCGTCGATGGAATCAAGCCCGAGACCTTCGCCAAAGAGAGGGGCATCGGTATCGATTTCATCGGGGCTCAATCCATCGATTCTCAAACTGTCTATGATGAGCTGCTTAACCTGAACAATTAATTCTTCTGACATATATCTTCCTTTTCTTGGCCTTCCGCGGTTCCCCAGTAGTCAAAAAAATTGTACCACTGGTCGGGATAGGTTCGTATATAGCGTTCAAATACCCGTAAAATCGTGCTCATTCCTTCAAAAATTGTCTCTTTGTGCTTACCGTGGCCACCAACGAAGTAAACCGGCTCCTCCATGATGGTGGCATAGCGCATCCCTTCCAAGGGGACAAAAACCGGAAAAACCGGTGCACCGCTCGCCAAACCCAGATACGCTGCTCCGAGGGGGATGTCCGTGGTATGGCCGAAATATTCCATGGGTGCGGTATGGGAAGAGCCGTCCCGGTCACCAAGAAGCGCCAGGACCTCATTGCGGCGCAAAGCATTCACCGCCTCGATGATCGCCAGCGGCGAGGTATCATCACGGTCCACATAAATGAAACGGATTCCACGCTCGCTCCGCACCTTTTCCCGCAACTCATTCACCTTATCATCCGGCTCGCGGAAAGTAAGGACATTCAACGGGTAGCCCATCTCAACGAGTCCCAGACCACCCAATTCCCAGTTTCCCAGGTGGGGTGAGATGAGGATCGCCCCGCAGCCCCGTTTCATGGCAGCTTCGAGGTGCTCCTTGCCGACTCGCCTTCCAATCAGGGCATTCAGTTTCTCCCCCCTCAGCCGAATCATGAGCATGACATCGGTCCAGTTGAGGGAAAACTTGTAAAAAGTGGAAAATAGCAGCCGTTCCACTTCCCGTCTTCCGGTGATTATCCGAAGATTCTTCCGGATAACGGCTCTCTTTTCCTTGAGGAGCAGATAAAAAAGCCCCCCGAAAATAAAGGCAAAGAACGGGAACAGAAACCGGGGCACAAGAATCGTCAGCAGCTTGATGAAAAAGAGATTGATACTATTGTACAGTTTCACGAGACCCGGCTTGCCATCAGGTTTTATTCCCGCAGCGCTGCTTTACGGGTCTTCCGGGTTTGCCGCAGAACTCCTTTTCCCAGGCCTTATCGGCAACCTCCGCATAGGATGCAGCGTATTTGTCCATCTCCACGGAAAGCCCGGTAAAAATTTCATCCGCTCCCTGGTGTGTAGGATAAACCCCTTCCGTCGTGAAAATCTCTCTGCCGACTTCGGGATGGTCGATAAGCATGCAGGGCCGCAGCAGATTTTCGTGCTCTCCCTGCTGCTCCCGTATCTTCTTGAAGAAAGGAGACCTCAGGGCTTCCTTTAGGGTTGTCCGGCGAATATTGTCAACGGCAAAATGACAGAAAACGCATGGTTCGATATCGCCATTGGCATTGATGTGAAAGTATTTTCTCCCACCGGCGATACAACCGCTGATAATAGGGCCGTCATTCCAGAAATCAACAATGACCATCGGTTTTGATGCTCGGAAGTCGACTGTCCGGCGCCGCATCAGATCGCGCTGTTCGGGGGTCGGCATCAGCCCCAGATCCGGTTCCCTGCCGACCGGCACATAGGAAAACAGCCAGATGGCAAAGCAGCCTTTTTCAATCAGCATATCGAGGTACTGGTCGCTGGTTATGATCTCGGTATTGCGGCTTGTCTGGGTAAACGAGCCGCAGAAAGAAAGCCCCGCTTCCCGCAGGAGATCCATGGCATGCATAACCTTCTGGAAATGACCCGCCCCGCGACGCTCATCGGTTTCCTGTTCATAGCCCTCCAGAGAAAAGGCCGGCATGACATTACCTACTTCAATGAGCCGCTCAACCATCCGCTCATCAATGAGACCGCCATGGGTAAAGACCAGGAAGCACATATCACTGTGTTTTTTGAAGATGTCGAAGATATCTTCCTTGAAGAAAGGTTCACCACCTGAAATGACGGCAAAATACACCCCCATCTCTTTCATCTGGGTCAGAATAGAATCGATTTCATCACGGGAAAGTTCCAGGGATTTGTCGTAATCACCAGCATAACAGCCATAGCAGGAAAGGTTGCAGCGCATGGTAGGACTGATTACCACGGTAGAGGGAGGATAGTACCCCTCCCGGTCCGCCCAGGCCTTTCGCTTGTTGGTTCCGGAGAGGAGATGGTTCACCAGAAGGTTGGAAATCCACTTATCGCGCTGGTTAGGATGAAGATCGCGGAGAATTCTTCGCGGGAACTCGATGCTCGGATGATTTTCGCGGATGAGCTGACGGATCCAGCGTATCCTTTCCCGATAGTAATCTTTTTTCGCCATCAACTCCATCAGGTAGGTCATCCGGGCAAGGTTCTCGTTGGATGAACTGGTAGCCATGGAGAGAAGGAGTGATAAGATTTTTTCCGTCGAATAATTTTTGATGCTCTGCAACATTGTTTTGAATCCCTCTTCACTCATAGATACTTGAGGAAGGTCATACAGATATTCCACGTATCCCGCACCGGCCGGAAATGGCTGGTGGAGCGCCCGTCGGCAACCCGCGCCGCAATTGGCAGGCTGCCGATCTTCAATCCGGCGCGCCAGGCCTTCATGAGGACCTCCATCTCCAGCTCGTAGCCGTCCGCGGTCAACTCTATGTTTCTTAAAATCCTTGCCGAATAATAGCGGAAACCGGACTGACTGTCGGTAATCTCGAATCCGGTCTTCTTCTTGACGCACCAGACGCCGAAGCGGTTCCAGGAATTGCGGAGTCCGGCCATTTCACCAAACTGGCTGGCTCGGGAGGCAATGAGAATGTCAAAATTGCCCTCCGTTGCCGCCGCCAGCAGGCGGGGGACGGCGGTAGGATCATGCTGTCCGTCAGAATCGAGCGTGATGACGGCAGAATAGCCATTCTCGACGACCCAGGAGAAGCCGGTACGAAGAGCCGCTCCCTTTCCCCGGTTCTGCGGATGTCGCCTCACCTCGACATTCAATCCTGCAAAACGCTCGGCAGTTCCATCCGTTGACCCGTCATCGACAACCAGCAGCGGAAAACCCAACGCAAGGGTCTCTTCCACCACAGCCTCAATGGTCGCAGCGGCGTTATAGGCTGGTATGATTAGACAGATTCCCACGATTCGACCATTTGTTCCAAAGTACCGAAGCGGAAACGCTCCAGCAGGTAACGGAGACGCGTTCCAGCCTCACGCCGTGCTCCATAGGCAGCAAAACTCCGCAGGGAAGACATGGGAAGGCGGGGACCATCTGCCTCCATTTCCCTGGGATGAAGATAAAAAACCGCCGGGTTTCCAGCCTCGTTGTAGCGTCGAACCGTAGCACCGATTATCCGGAAAGGAAAAAAACGGAAACCCCATCCTCCACCGGTAGGAAGATTTCCACCCGGAAAGGGCGTTACCATGGGCGGAATCTCCAGAATCTTCCCTGCTCCGACCCGAATTTCAAATGGGAAACGGTGGCCTGACCTGTCCCCCACAAAGGGAAGGGGATTCAGGCTGGAATCGTACCGGTACCCTTCATTACAGAGAATTTCAAAAGCCCAGGAGTCCATCTGGCGCAAAGACCACTGCGGGGCCCGGAAACCGATCGGCAATCTGCCCGATTGACAACCCAGTATATCCCCGGTCCGCCGTATTTCATCCCGAAACCCATCAGGCCCGAGTTTCGAAACCAGACGATGGGAGTAGCCATGGGAGGCAATCTCATGACCTCCGGAGACAATCAGGGGAACCAGTGAGGGCTCTTCTTCCGCAACAGACCCGAGGACGAAAAAGGTAGCCCGCACATCGAACTCGGCCAACAGGAAAAGGACCCGCTCGATATTGAGAAGCACCCTTCTCTGGAGGGTTCCCCCTTGCGGGTTACCTTCCCATCCGCAGATATGAAACCAGTCTTCAACATCAATAGTAATCGCGTTCTTCAACGATCGATACAAGTCTTTCCTTATGCTTATATAAAATGTTTACGGTACACTATTAGCGTAGCCAAGTCAATATGATGGAAGCGTTGAGGGAAAGGGAGAGACAGGGCTCTCCGTATGACTCCAGAGACTATTTCCGGGAACAGCGAATCAACCAAGGAAGGAGGCTATTTCGTCACAGAAAGCTATTCATCGAGACGTTGAACAACGGACCACCCATTGAGACCCTCGAACAGGGCGTTTCTGTTCCTGCTGACGATTTTGGTTGACTGCCGCCCCCTTTCAACCGTACCCTGTTTTAAATAACGGTACCATGAGACCGTAACATTACGCTGAAGAAGGAAAAGAAAGGTACAAGATGGCACAGGCAAAAAACGGCGACAAGGTAAGAATCGATTATACGGGGATGCTTGAAGACGGAACGGTTTTCGATTCAACTCGTGAAAGCGAAGATTGTGAATCTGAAGATTGTGAATCCGAAAATTGTGAATCCGAAGATTGCGGATGCGGATGTGGCAACGAACACGGCAGTGAACACGGTCCAAGGGAGTTGGTCATCGGCAAGGGTGAATTTCTCCCAGCCATCGAAGAAGCGCTGATTGGCATGTCGACAGGTGAAAAGAAAAAAGTCATCATCCCGGCAGATGATGCATTCGGTGAGTACGACGAAGAAAGGGTTTTTTCCATTCCACGCAGCGATCTCCCTGAAGACATGAAGCCCGAGGTCGGTGACGAAATCGTGCTGGTTAATGAAAACGATGAAGAACTGGCAGTCCTGGTGGTCGAAGTGAGCGACGAGGAAATCAATTTTGACGCCAACCACCCCTTGGCGGGAGAAGACGTCACCTTTGAGATCGAACTGGTGGAAATCCTCTAGCAGTATCCCTCAAAAGATCCGAGACACCATGACGAAAGGCGGCCAGTGGCCGCCTTTCGTGTTTTCCAATCACCCCTGCCACTCCTCTGGAGAAAATATGGCCTCCACCGAATCTTTCCCCGGCGGCACCATGGGAAAACAGTAGGTATCCGGATCGGTCTCCACGTCAATCACCACCGGTCCGGGAATGGACATGGCCTTTTCCAGGGCCGCCCGCAGATCCTCTTTCCGTTCGACACGTATCGCCTCCACGCCGAACCCTCGAGCCACCGTGCAGAAATCCACATGTTTGCCCAGATCGGTTGACGCATACCGCTTGTTCATGAAGACCGTCTGGAATTGCCGCACCATGCCCAGCTTGCCGTTGTTCAACACAACGGTCTTGACCGGAATGTCATAGTAGGAACAGGTTGCCAGTTCCTGGACATTCATCTGGAAAGCACCATCACCGCACACGGCAAAGACCGGCCGCCCCGGGTTGCCGATCGCGGCGCCCACCGCTGCGGGCAGCGCGTAGCCCATGGTTCCGAGTCCGCCGCTGGTGATATAGCTCCTGGGTGTGGAAAAAGGCAGGTAGTTTGCCGTCCACATTTGCGACAGGCCGACATCAGAAGCGACAATCGGGGCCGGTCCGGCAGCCTGCTGAATCGCCTCCATGATCTCGTGGGGCGCCAGCATCTCCCGCTCCGGCCGGGGAAGGGGGTGCTCCTGCTGCCAGATCCTGATCTGACCGAGCCATTCGCTCCGATCGCGCGGTTCCACAAGATCGCAGAGCACTGCCATCGCCTCCCTGGCATCACCGACAATGGGCAGCTCGACGTTGACTATCTTACGGATACTCGCGGGGTCGATATCGATATGGATGATGCGGGCATTCCTGGCAAAGGTATCAACACGCCCCGTTACCCGGTCGTCAAAACGGGCGCCAACGGCAATCAGGCAGTCGCAGTCATGCACGGCCCTGTTGCAGTGCCAGGCGCCGTACATGCCCAGCATCCCAAGCGCTAGAGGGGAGGCCTGTTCCATGGCGCCGATTGCCATCAGGGTATTGGTAACTGGAATACTCCCCTTCTCGGCCAGTGCCCGAAGCTCGCAACTGCCGTCCGCCAGAACGATGCCGCCACCGGCATAGAGAAGCGGCTTGCGAGACCGGTTGATGATTTCCGCTGCCTTTTTCAGCTGCTTCAGGTTAACGGCCACCTTCTCACGATACCCTCTGCGTGAAATAGTTTCGGGGATGTTCGGCTTTATCCTTGCACCCAGCACGTCGCTCGGCAGGTCAAGGAGAACAGGCCCCGGACGAAGGGTCCTGGCAATGAGAAAGGCTTCCCGGACATCGCGGGCAAGCGTCCTGACATCCGTAACCAGGTAATTGTGCTTGGTAATGGGACGGGTAATGCCGGTCATGTCGGCCTCCTGAAAGGCGTCGATGCCGATGGCTGAAGTTGTCACCTGGCAGGTCAGGGCGACAAGCGGAATGGAATCCATGCATGCGGTAGCAATACCGGTTACCAGATTTGTCGCCCCGGGACCGGAGGTGGTCAGACAGACCCCCACCTTGCCAGTCGTTCTGGCATAGCCATCGGCTGCATGGGCTGCCGCCTGTTCATGACGCACCAGGATGTGCCGGATATCCGGTTCATCAAGCAGGGCATCATGGACCGCAAGTGTCCGCGCCCCCGGATAGCCGAAAATGGTATCCACCTCTTCCCGCTTCAGACATTCCAGCAGAATTTGTGCTCCGCTCTTCATGACAAGACCCTCCTTTCGAAAATCCGTTTTTCTTTACAGATGAAAAAGGCCGCGAGTTATTGCCCCCGCGGCCTTTCCTTTTCCTTCTATGAAAAAGGAGCGGGGGTCATGGCCCTCGCTCCTTTGTGAACCGTTCAATACGGTCCGGCAAGCGACGAGCCGTCACATGGTGACGACTACGACGACGACGGAAACCAGCAGAACTGTTTCTGTTCTTTTTAGCATGATTTTAGTCTCCCTAAAATTACTGTAAAAACTTACCATTTGAATTCATCGCTGTCAATACGACAAAGGAACTCTCGGCAAAAGAATACAGGAAAATATCTTTGTAGCACACGATGTCAACCGCTCAGCACAGAACACGTTAAAAAAAGCAACTCAAACAAACAGTGCGCTCTGCAGGAAGCTTCCCATGAAATCAACAGGAGGTATGGCAATGAAAAAAAGTATCGTTTTCGGAATTATGGCTGGAATTTTACTGGTAATGGGTGCCGGAATCGCATGCGCCGGTTCAACGTACGACCCAAGGATCAACAGAAGGGAATGGCAACAAGAAAGAAGGATTGATCGAGGTGTTGCAAGCGGACGACTCACCCCGCGGGAAGCACAGGCACTGGAAAGAGAACAGGCAGGCATCAGGCGTATGGAAGCGCGTATGAAGTCCGACGGACACCTGACTCCCCGGGAACGGCTGAGATTGAACCACCGGTTGAATGTTGCCAGCAGGGATATCTGGCGCCTGAATCATAACGGTTACTACAGGTAAGAAAAAAAGGGGGAGCTGACAGCTCCCCCTTTCTCACTACGAAAATATTCTCTTGAAGGTATCCTGGTAGATTCGCAAGGCCCCCTCGTTGAAGGGAACAAAGATGACTCTCTCGAATTCAGGGTATTTTTCAAGCGCCGCCTTTGCCTCTTGCAAGGCAATTTCACAGGCCCCGGCCATGGGATAGCCGTAGACTCCGGCACTGATGGCCGGGAAGGCAACCGATTTCAGTCCGTTTTCGTGGGCCACCTGGAAGCAGCGGCGGTAGGCACTCCGCAACAGGTCGGGCTCACCCTTGCCTCCGCCATGCCAGACAGGACCGACCGTGTGAATTACGTAATTCGCAGGAAGCCTGTAGCCGGCGGTAATCTTTGCATCCCCGGTCCGGCAGCCCATGAGGGTTGCACACTCCGCCACAAGTTTCGGCCCGGCAGCACGGTGGATGGCACCATCCACCCCACCACCACCCAGGAGCGAGTTGTTGGCAGCATTTACAATGGCATCCACGGCCAGCTTGGTGATGTCCCCCTGGATAATCTCGATCTTCTCTTTCATGGCATACCTCCTTAGGGACTCG
>JAQUHM010000167.1 GCA_028683595.1 Geobacteraceae bacterium
GGCGCCAGCCGTTTCTTCGGTCAAATTCACAGCAGGGGAAAAAAGAAGAGCCTCGTCCCTGGTTGCCTGCATGGAGCGCTGCAGGACCTCTAAAGCAATAGAGCTTTCCGTATCTTCCGGATTAAACGTGACCAGAAGCCGCAGAGCCCGCTCAGCATCAAGCAGGTTCCCTTCCTCCTGATAGATCTGACTGAGAATTCTTTGCGCAATCAAGTTCTCAGGTGTAGCCAGGACAACCTTCTCGAGAGATGCTTTGGCATCATCCCGGTTGCCCTTCTCAAAAAGTGCACGTCCAAGCACCATAAACCCGCCAATGTACTCAGGGTGGGTCTCTATGCCCTTTTTCGCAACCGAGACGGCATCATCTAACAGACCTAGTTTGCGATACAACTCAGACAACGGAGCGAAGCAATAGGAACGCGAGTCCTTTGCTAAAATATCTTCATATTTTTTTATATCCGCCCAGAAGGAGGTCGATTCCTTTTCCATCGCTACACCTCACCTCGAACAACCTGCAGCAGGAAGTCCCAGTCAGATACGTTTTCAATGACGGAATCACCTATTCCCTTATTGAAAACGAAGTTAATTCCTTGAGCCCGCATCTTTTTATCTTTCAGTAATGCCCGATAATAGTCATCAACAGGAAAATGAACAAGATCAACGGGTAGGCCAAGAGATTTCAAAAGGTCAATGATAGATTTTGTATCGTGCTGATCAGCATACCCCTTCAACTCGGAAAGTCTTGCAGCCTGAACCATGCCGATGGCAACTGCCTCACCATGCAGATAAGCAGTATAGTGAGTAAGACGTTCAATGGCATGGGCAAAAGTATGTCCATAATTAAGAACGGCACGATAGCCACCCTCTTTTTCATCACGCTCGACAACTGATGCTTTAAGGGAACAAGATTTTCTGATTATTTCTTTGAGGCAGTCCATATCACGTGAACGGAGGTTCTCCACATTATCAGCTATGAACCGGAAAAACTCTCCGTCACAAGCCACGCCATATTTCAGGACTTCTGCCATTCCACTTAAATATTCCCTCTCGGGGAGTGTTGCCAGTGTCTCAGTATCGATAAGCACCAGGCTTGGCTGATAAAAGGAACCAATAAGATTTTTACCCAGCGCATGATTAATACCGGTTTTCCCACCTACGCTGCTATCTACCTGTGCCAATAACGTTGTCGGAACCTGAACAAAAGGCACTCCCCGCAGAAAAGTTGATGCAGCAAAACCGGTAATATCACCAACGACCCCGCCTCCAAGTGCAACAAGAAAGGAGTCTCGACCCAGACCAGCTTCGAGAAGTGCATCATAAATACTCGTAAGTGTGACGGAATTCTTGTAGGATTCACCATCCGGGATTTCAATAAGGTGCGTAACATAACCGGCATTTTCCAGAGATGCTTTTACCGCATCAGCGTAAAACTGCCCGACGGTAGTATTAGTCACAATAGCTGCCGTGGACCCGAGAACCAGTTCGTTACATAACGTGCCCAAGGAGGAAACAAGTCCGCTCCCGATCTGGATAGTGTAACTCCTCTCGCCAAGACTCACCAGAAGCTTTTGCAAAGTCACACACCTCTTTCAAGAAAATTCAGGATATCACGGGCAACATCTTCCACATTTTTCCCATCAGTGTCAATTCTAATGTCGGCCTCTGAATAGAACAACTCTCTCTCCATAAGCAGTTTTTGAATCTGCTCAAGACTCTTCGAATCACGAAGAAGGGGTCTTTCTTCGTCAACTTGAAGTCGCTGTAAGATCGTTTCCGGAGCAGCTACAAGATTAATGACAACACCCGATTTTTTCATGAGATCACGATTTCCCAGAAGAATGACAGCACCACCACCCGTTGAGACAACCTGGGAAGTTTCCTGCAAAACGGATCTCAACATAGATGACTCCACTTCTCGAAAATAGCCTTCACCCTTACTGGCAAAAATGGAGGTAATGGATTGACCTTCCTTATCGATAATCAGCGAATCAAGATCACGGAAAGCAAATTTCAGACGTGTGGCAAGTAACCTGCCAACGGTACTTTTACCCGTGCCCATAAAACCGGTTAATATGACATTCTGCCTCATATGCCCTTCAAGTACTCAAGATACGCTTCATAATTCCGTCGTATTTCCTCCATAGAATCACCACCGAATTTCTCCAGAAAAGCGTTGGCAATCTCAATGGCAACAACCGACTCGGCAACCACAGTAGCGGCAGGAACAGCACAAACATCAGACCTCTCTACGGTCGCCTCAACCGGCTCCCGAGAAGCGATATCAACCGATTTAAGTGGTTTATACAGGGTGGGTATCGGCTTCATTGCAGCGCGAATCACAATGTCCTCGCCATTGGTAATACCACCTTCAATTCCGCCGGCATTATTGGTTTTTCGATAATAACCGACTCTTTCTCCCTGGGTAAGTCGTAATGAATCATAATAGATCTCATCATGAACTTGAGAACCAGGCCGTCTGGCCGTCTCAAATCCCATACCGATCTCTACACCTTTAAAAGCCTGAATGCTCATGACAGCCATAGCAAGACGCGCATCTATTTTCCTGTCCCACTGAACATGTGATCCCAATCCAACAGGCGCATTGCTGACAGTTACTTCAACAACACCACCAACTGAATCGCCACCCTCTCGCGCGTTATCCACCAGTGCTTTCATGCGCTTCTCTGCAATTGCATCATACGTGTAAAAATCCGAAGTAGAAATCATTTGCTGAAGAGTTTCCAAAGAAACAACTGGGCGCTGTGCAACAATCCCACCCAATTCAGAAACATAACCATACACCGTAATATCAAATTCAGCGAGGAAGCTCTTGGCAAGTGCACCGACGGCAACCCGAATGGCAGTTTCTCGAGCACTTGAACGTTCAAGAATATTCCTTACATCCTTCTGATTATATTTCATAATACCGGGAAGGTCAGCATGTCCAGGACGTGAACGAGTGACACGTATGCTGTCATCGCGGGATTCCTCCTGAGGTGACATTTTCTCACTCCAGTTCTCCCAGTCACGGTTTTTTACGGCAAGAGTGACCGGGGAACCGATCGTCATTCCCCAGCGCACTCCGGAAAGTATTTCAACGGAATCCTTTTCGATCTGCATCCTACCGCCGCGACCGTAGCCCCCCTGACGACGAACGAGATCTTTATTGATTATTTCAGAGGTAATCTTCAACCCGGCGGGCAGACCTTCGACGATAGCGCTCAATTGCGGGCCATGAGACTCACCGGCAGTTAGATAACGTAGCATAGTAACTCCAAATTCATCATAAAGTAATTCTTTTTCTGCGTTGACGTACTATTGCATAATTGCGGTAGAAATTTCAAGAAGGGAGCTAAGTGCGGGTTCTATTAATAGTTATAAAAGGACTTGGAATACAAATGCCAGGGAGTCCCCTGGCATTTGTATTCTACGATAATAAACTCTACAAGTACTACTGTGGAATTTCGATTATGGAGTTGCGGGTATAACAGTCAAAATAGCCTGTGCTTGTACTTCAGTTGGTGTAACAGGATCCGAACTATCCTTCACGGTAATGGTAACGGTACCAGCACTAGTAAGTGCCCGGGTCAACGTAACGGAACTGGCAGTGGTTACGGAGGTAACCAAGCCGGCAGTACTCTGCTCAAACGTCACTATATATGGCGGTACTCCTCCAGAGATAGAGAAGGTCTTCGTAGAGCCCACGAGATCCGTAACAGCAAAAGTCTGTATTGTAGGGAGAATTTCCAGCACGTCCACCGCGGTGATTGAAACACTGTCACTGGAAGTGAGATTATCGGTTGAAACCACTAAACGCACCGTCTGAGTAGCAGGGGTTTTATCTATGTCATAGGAAAGGATTTTAGTAAAAGTATTGGTACCATTATCGTTCATCTGACCTTCTACAGGGTATCCTGCCTGTAAAACGCCATCAATATATAGGGCATAGTTGTAGCGAATACCTCCAACAGAATCAGCGGTTGGGTGCGTGTAGGTAATCGTAAAAGCAACCTTACTGGTCGTATCGGTTGACGATACGTTAGAAGCTTGAACGTCCAATGTTCCCGTCATCCCTGCAGAACCACTGCCACAGCCATTAAGCAAAAACATACTACTTACTATTAATCCCACATAAATCATGAGCGCTTTCATTGTTCCCCCTAACAATATTATTAACTAACAATTTTTGGAGTAATAAAGATCAACAATTCGCTTTTGTTCTTTTGTTGATTATTAGATTTAAATAACCATCCAAGCAACGGAATGTCCATTAAGAAAGGCACGCCGCTATCTGTATTGGTATCCGAATCAACATAGATGCCACCAATAACAGTGGTTTCGCCACTCTGCACCAGTAACTCTGTTGTTGCTTCCTTTTTATTGATGGGAGGTGCGACACCGGTTGCAGAACTACCGGCTGAGTTATTGGTGGCCTTAATTTTCATCGAAACACTGCCGTCGGCAGTAATATGGGGCGTAACTTCCAAGGTCAATGCAGCCTCAACAAATTCCGTCTTCGTGCCTTCAGCGGAAGTTGTAGAGTACGGAATCATCTGGCCTTGTGAAATTTTTGCAGATTTATTATTCAGTGTTACAACTTTAGGTGTTGATATAATTTTAACCTGACCGGATTCTGCAGCAGCTGACAATCTCAGATCCACCTGTACATTGCTCGTTAATTTACCGAAAGACAGCCCGAGGGCTCCCCCTGCCGAAGAAGCAGCGGGCAAGCCACTCGAATCAGCAACGTTTGTTATGATACCGCCGAATCCAGAATCAAGACTGTTTATACCGAGCAAGGAAGCTGATCCATCGTTATAATGAAGACCCCACTGTACCCCAAGATCCTGAGTAAATGAGGAACTCGCCTCTACTATCCGGGCCTCAATAAGAACCTGTTTCTCTGGTATGTCGAGTGCTTTAAGCAAGTTTGCCATTTTATCTATGGAAGGTTCGACATCAGTTACGATTACCCTGTTGGTACGGTTGTCGATCGAAATCGTGCCTCGTTCACTTTTGAATGACTGAAACTGGCTGGCAACATCAGACACTGCGGCATAATTGATGTCAAAAATTCTTGTTCGAAGTTCAAGCGTCCTCTCATAGGCACGAGTTGCAGCTAATTCTTCATCTGCAAGCGACACCATTTTACTTTTGGGTTTGATCAGAACAATATTGCCTTCACGTTTCATCCCCAAACCCTTTGTTTCAAGAATGACGTCCAGTGCTTGATCCCAAGGGACATTCACGAGCTTTATACTGATTGTCCCAGAGACATCATCTCCGACCAGAAAATTCAGGTTACTTACTTCCGCAATTAATTGAAATATTTTTCTAATGTCCGCATCTGCAAATTCAAGGGTTACTTTTTTTCCGGTATAGGTTTTTCTGCCAAATTTCTTACCATCTTCTTCCTGAACATACATTTGTTTTTTTATTTCAGGATTTCGTATAGCAGTTCTTTCAGAGGGGCCGGATATTTTTGTTCCTGACACAACTACCGGAATTTGTCCAGCAGGGACCTCTGAAGATGTGTAGCTTTGGGTTGGGTTAGTTATATCAAGGTTAAAAACATTACCTGTTTTATTTAAAGAATAGGAAGTATCCTCGCGCAGTGCAACTTGAATCTTAGTGTCATTGCGCTTGTTTGTCCTGACCTGATACGGAGTTATATTTTTGACAACACTAACAAATGCACTTGTATCAAAAGGCCGTTGTAAATGTTTTGGGAGCATGCACTTTGAAAAAGTCAGCATCAACCCATCAGATGTTCTTGTCGGGCCGGTAACTTCACACTCTCCATTAAGAGTTATTTTCACACGAGATACGCTACCAACAACCTTGAAATCGAGAGATTCAATACTTGGGACACCTTTATAAACAGGCTTTACTACTGATTGCTCAGGAACTGAAACATTACCGACTGACGAACTAATATTTTGTGAAGGTACTTTTACTGGTTCTTTAAAACTAACCAGCAATCCATTATTTATTTTCTCAAGGGTAAAGGGAGGGAAAACACTTTTCAGGGAATCAAAAACAATCCTTACTTTATCGGGATAGGTGCCGAGACGGGCATTTTCTACGCCAAAACTGTTAATAGGCAATGATTTGGCTGTAAGTGTATTCTTTACATTATAAAGATCAACAACCAGACGCTGTGGGTTCGACAACTCGAAGTATTTGTATTTATCAAGTTTCAGACCGGTATTAATTACTATTCCGTTATTTGTGACATCCAGAGCAACCAGTGCTGGCTCGGTAAAAGAAGACTGGGTTTCGCGATCGCTATTTTTTGGAGGAAGTACAGCTGAAACCACTTGAGGAGCAACATCTTCTACTTTTTCAGGGGCCGTAGTTGATTCTTCCTGAATGGCGTCAACAGAAGAAGATACCACTGTATTTTCTTCAGCTTGCGTGGAAGGGATAGAGAGTAGCAACTTCATACTATCAGTTGGATCACTCGAAACTATAAACTCAACTTCTTCAGCAGTTTCAATGGTTAACCTGGAAAGAGAACCACCTGTCAACTCGGTACTTGTAAGATCAATTTTCTTAATGAGTGAGTTTGTATTGATCTGGGGCACAACCACCGCACCAGGATTTGTCTGAGAAAGATCAATAACTGTCCGATAAGGTTCTTTAAGAGAATAGGAAGTGTACGTAATTGGCTTGTCGGCAGATATTTGAATTTTAGTCTGATGCCCCTCACCAGAGACGGTGATATCACGGAGAGTCACCATATCGCTACCGGACACACTATCCTCTTTAACGGAATAGGCGTTTTGTGCGCACCCGGATACCAGAAATAGGCTCATTACTACCAGTAGCTTGATTCTCTTGATTGCAGTGAATGCTCTCATCCGTGAATCTCCTTATTCTTTCTTGGGCAACATAAGCTTTGTTGTATTCTTCTTTAACTTGCCAGCTTCATCGCGATATTGTTCAAATACCTCAATATACGTAGAGGTAATTTTTGTTATTTTGCCCTCATTGCGGCCAATTTCCATCCCCGCTTTGACAACATACGGTTTTCCTGTGGGATCAACTATTAGTGCACTATTCTCCTTGAGTCCAACAATAATGCCTTTCACACTGAACTGGGCAAGGTCATAATTCAGTATCGGGATTATTTGACCATAACGGTTCTTTTTCGGACCTTGCGGCCCTGAAATCAAGGCAGCATAGGGCTTAAAAGGATCTTTCTTTGTAGAAAAATCAACAGCAAAGGAGGACGGGCCAGCAGTTCGTGAGGAAGAAAGTTGTTGTTGAACAACTGGCTGTTTTATAACCGGCGGTTTTGTCTGAGGCGCAGTGTTTGGCTGCGACTCTTTTTTTCCGCACCCCACTATGCTCAGGGAGACCACCGCAAAGAAAACTGTCAAAAAAACAACTTTATTTTTTTTGTTTCTCATCATTTTTCTGCTCTTCCTTTTCCAGGAAACGGAATGTTGTGGCAAGACAGGTAACTTTTAACGATGTTTGACTAGCACTGCTTTTAATATCAGTAAAATTAACGTTGCTGATATTCATGATGCGAGGCAGGTTGCCAACAGCTGCAAAAAAATTACCTACACTGCTGAACGTACCAGAAACAGTAATATCCACAGGAACTTCAGCATAGAAATCTTTCATTTGTTCCGGCTTGGGACGAAAAACGAGAAAATCAAGGCCTGCCTTTTTTCCTTCATCTGTTACACTTGTCAGCAGCCCAGGTATTTCCCTTTCATTGGGAAGCTCAGTGAGTGCCGCTTCGAGTTGCCGATTCAACTGCTCATATTCCTTTTGCAGGATTGGTAATCGTGCTGCAAGGATTCTATTCTCTTGAACCTGCTGCTGAAGACTAGCTAGTCGTCCCTGAAAAAGCATAACAAGTTGAATTAATTGATGTATTTTGTAAATACTGTGTGATAAAATTACCGGGAATTGAATCAATACTCTCAAAACCCGGTGATTTTATGAAACCAAAAT
>JAQUHM010000168.1 GCA_028683595.1 Geobacteraceae bacterium
CACGGTAAGAGTCTTGAGCGGGGCACGAGATTCTGTCGGTTCGGGATAGACGGCAAGACCACTTTGCAGAACAACTGCCGGATCCGCCGCAGCGCTCACCGCTGGCTTTCCTCCAATAATACCGACCAAGACCAAACATGATACGACACAAGACACAGAAAAAATTTCAATGCAACGCATAATCCTTATCCTCCCGGTATTCCCGCACCATGCCAACCCAGTGGAATTTCTGCAGCAAGTGGTCCCTATTCCAAGAGAAGGGATGTGCACTATGGCAAAGAAGCTCACAAAATACGGTAACGATAGATAGCTACCTCAAAGGCTGTCCTCCGTTGGACAGCCGCATGCCCCGCAGGTACAGACCCTCAAGCCGCAGACAGCGCAACCGGGATTCAGCGGGTCGCGCCCATCGACAGTAGCACCGCAAGCACTGCATTCATATCGGTAGAAAGCAAAGTTACAGTTGCGGCAGACAAGCATGTGAGGGTCACCAACCTTGGGAATAACTTGGATAGATGCACAGATCAGGCAGATTGATGCCATCTCAGGCTTGTTCCTGATGCCGTCACGGTGTTTACGATAATGCTCGTACAGCAACTTTGCAGTAGCCCTGTCAAGTGTTTCCATGGGTCTTCTCCCCGTAGTGACGACGTTTAAGTGGATCGGACATACATCTGACCCATATTTATTCGTGGTACGTCCCGAAAAAATCCTGCCAATTCTGCCACAACCTGTTTTCCAGTTCGCCTGTGGTCATGTCCTTGATCTCCGATACCTTCTCCAGTATTTTCAGGAGCAGATCCGGCATTCCGATTTCTTTCGCAAGCCAGCGGTAACCATCAGGATTGTCTGTCTCCAGCAGGATGCGATCCATGGGCAGAATCTCGGCAATACTTTGTGGTATCCTCGGATTCAATACGTCAACTCCGACCGTGAAGTAGCATCCGGCTGCCAGATATGATTCTATCAGGCTTACCGGGCCTGAATACCAATGGACAATTGACCGGCCAATCTTGAACCGATTCAGCATTTCCAGGACTTCAAGCTCGGCGCCTTTCGTGTGCAGGTTCATTGGCTTCGATTGACGCTGTGCCCACGAGCACTGATACTCAAAAACCTTTATCTGACCGGGATAGAGATATTTGTCCTTAACATAGTGAAAATCGAGTCCTGCTTCACCTATCACCGGTGTCTCTTCCAGGTAGCGATCAAGCTCCTGCAGGTTGTCGGTGTAGCGCAGTGCCTCCCATGGGTGGATTCCAAAAGTCGGGATAATATAGGGACTGGAACGAGCAATCTCCACCGTTTTCAAATAGGACGGTACATCCATTGCAACCGCCATGGTCAGAATACGGAGGTTTTCAATTTGTCTCAGTGCAACAGGCAAGGTATCAGTATACCAATCAATGTGCGCATGTGCATCAACCAGCATTCTAACTCCTCTCAGCTAAGGACCATATGAACCCACAACGAGCCTGTATTGCAATTACAAGCCTTTTCTGTATGCTTTATGAACGCACCCCCTCTGAAATTCCGGAATTACAACCAAAACCTTTTGCCCAATGGAGACTTCATGACAGCCGTTCCTTGTGACAACTTTCGGGATTCAAAAGACAAAACTGATGCCTTTCTTGACTGGATGCGGGGCAAGGGGAAAGGTCTTATCATAATTCATGACCACCCGGACCCCGACAGCTTGGCATCGGCCATGGCGTTACGGCATCTGCTCACCATGAAACTGAACAGGGATACCGTTATTGCCTTCTCTGGGGCGATAAGCAGGAGTGAAAATATAGCCATGGCCAGAAAACTTGAAATCTGCCTGACCCCTCTGGAGACCGTGAACATCGGCGATTACAGTATGATCTGCATGCTGGATACCCAACCGGGGACAGGCAACAACTCTCTTCCACCCGGTGTCACGGTCGATCTGGTTATTGATCACCATCCGATACGGGAATCCACCAGGGAATGCAGGTGGGTCGATATCCGGGAAACATATGGGACCTCTGCCACTATACTGTATGAATACCTGATGGCACAAGGCGTTTCCATAGGGACAAAGCTCGCTACAGCACTGTTTTACGCCATCAAATCGGAAACCCAGGACCTGGGGCGGGAGGCTGGCGAAGCGGACCGAAATGCGTACCTTACTCTCTTCCCCCTAACGAATAAGAAGCTTCTCTATGAGATAACGCATCCCAAGCTTCCCCAATCGCACTTTCGGGCCATGCATAAGGCGCTGAAAAATGCCGTGATATACTCAAATCTGCTCATTATTACCATGGGGAAGAGTGCCTCTCCGGAAGTAGTGTCGGAAATGGCAGACTATCTCGTGAGACTCGAGGGTGTTGATGTTGTCATGAGCCTGGGACAATACAAAAACGCCTTGGTCCTGTCCATGCGGACCACACGTCTCGACTTGAATGCGGGTGAAATCATGAAAAAACTGGTTTCCGGCCAGGGAACTGCCGGCGGACACGGAATGACCGCCGGTGGCAGGATTGACCTGGCATCCGCCTCTCCCGCCGCGTTTCACGGTCTAGAAAACAGTCTGACGCAACAACTCCTCGTTGATCTGGGCATTCCACCCTGCACACCTCGTGCACTCATAAGCTCCCGTTAAGGTTCTCCGGTCCCTTCCCTATTTCCGCCGCAAGACGATCTTGCCCGTACACTGGAAAGAGGTAAACTCATCTTTTTCCTTCGACCAACTGACTCGATGCCAGCCGGCCCCCTTCACATCAAGCGTACCTTCAAGCACATTCGCGGAGACCTGTGTCAGGACGAATGTACCTTCCCATGGACAGTGATCTGATTGGACAGCGTCTGTACAGGTGAACATTGTGGCGCCGAAAATTTTTATTGTCTCCTCATCCCGTTTCACCGGGACATAGGTACCATCGGGAAGGCTCGGAACGCGGAGCCTGCTGCTCAGAACCCGCACCCTGTCTCCTTCAGGATTTTTCCTGAACTCGAGCACAAGATCGTCGATCACAAAAACACTGCTAAGCCACGCACCTCTGCCGGTCTGGTATCCAGCAGGATCACACGTGACAGTGGTTTCGTTTACTACCGTCTTCCAGATTCCATCGATGTTGTTCCGATCCCGCTTATATTCCAGCTTGTAGATGGTCTCCTGCACTTTGGCTGCATCCGGCGACGAGGGGACAAGTTTCAGATAGCCTCGAAAATTCTCGATTGCCCCGTCGTAGTTGCCGGTCTTCTCATAGAGCAGACCTAGATCATGGTAAACCTCCGGCCACTGGGGAGCCAGATGTTTGGCCATCTCCAGTTCCCGTGCGGCGGCCTCATAATCGGCGGTCGATTTTGCCATTTCCACGGCAGCCTGTCCGCGAACCATGTGGCGTCTGGCCTCTTCAGGTACGGCCTGGGCACAGGCAATGCGAGTCATTACGGTGAAACAGAGTACTGAGAGAAAAAGTGTACGTCGTGTTATCCGCATCATGTTTCTCCAATGCTGCTGAAATATCAAATCCCGTCTTCCTTGAGCCTGTTTTCGAGGCTCTTTGCAAAAAACGTCAAACTAAACTCAATAATTCTCCAGGATTTCGTTCCAACTGTCCAATAGCAAGCATCGACGGTAGACGCTTCTATTGTATATTCATCCGATGATGCACCATCGCGTAACCTCCACTTAACACCATATGGCATCAGTGGGTGCCTTTGCAGATGCACATTATTGTCCTGTCTCTGCATAAGACACCATGTCCGCAACCAGCAAAATGAGACTAACAATCGCAAAGTTGAATGGTTTCATCGGACTCGTCACCTATGATGCATGTACTCATAGTATGCGTGAATTTCCTGCAGCATTCGCCAGGTAATTAGCGGTAACGCCCTTAATCGTTGAAGTCCAGTGATGCTTTGACAACACGTTTCCCGTCATGTTCAATGACACAGACATACCGCCCCATAACACCGCCGGCAGTGACAAAGGCCTTATGATCAGCGGAGGAATAATTGATAAAACGGAAACCATGCTGCCGGGCACTTTCTTCGGCACGTGCCAGCGAAGTCCCTGCAGGTGTCTCCTGACAATAGCGAACAAGACTCTTTTTAGTTTGGTACCAGCTTGCTACACAAAATAAAATTATCAAAACAATAATGCCCAAAAACCACGTAAAAAGTCTCTTTACCACACTACCCTCCATTTCTTTGTTCCCGGAGATGCACACCACAGTGTAAGGGACAAAGTAAGATCACGAATCTTGCTTTTTACCCATTTGGACTGCTGAAACAATCAGTCGAAAATCACCTGTGGGTTCAGCTCTCCAGGCGAACGCCAATCGATGCCGTACTTCTGCTTCAATAGACTTTTTTTGGTTTCCCAATAGATAGTGACAGAGCCTCTCCCTCCGCGCTGCGGATAGTCAGCCAACACTTTTTTCACTTCATCGTCGATTGTTTTGAAAACTTCAGCATAGCGGGGGTCGTCCTCTACCGGATCGTAGTAAAGACCGGACCGTTTTTTTTCAATGGGTTCTATCCCAGAAGTGTCTGCACGATTACCATTTGAAGGAAACTCTTCACAAAGAGCCTGGCATTCAACGAGCGTGTCAAAGGGAACAATCGACCCACAGCCATCGTAAATATATTCCGCACACCGACCGGTCTTCTGGTTAAAAAAATATTTTTCTATCATTGCCTTGCATGAACCGTTGACCGGAACAAGCAAGCACTTGTCCGGGAGGTTCTTGCCATAGAGCAGGCTGGCTAAACAACAGGGGAGAGCGAGTAAAATAACTCCTGAAAGGATGTAGGCATAGTGACGCTTCTTCATGAAGAATCTCCTTTAGTTTTATCTTTAACTGTCACTCCGTCACTATTTCCACTGGTGATCCGAACCGCTTGCGCAGCGCGGCAACAAAAGCCAGGTTTGTACGTTGAGAAAATACTTCTACCGGAGAAATCCCTTTTCTCCACGCCATGTAACAGCTAAAAATGATCGCCATCACCGTTATGGCAAAATTCTGCCAGGAATCCAGCAACCATTGTCCGCTCCAGACAAAATCCCAGGAGTTGGAAAACGGCAGAAGATAAGGAATCGACCAATATTGATCCGGGCCTTTTGATCCCACGAGGTCGCAGAGCAGGTGAATATGAAAAACCAGAAAAACGGCAAAGCATGCCATGAGTCTACGGGAAGCAAGAAAATAGGCACAGAAAACAATGGCAAGGCAAAAGGTGAGATTGTGACCGAGGATATGATGAAACCTGGCCCAATAAACCAGGTCACCTCCAGAGGCGTGTGACGCTGGCAAATCCCACAGCAAGCCGATGCCATCAATATCGGGTATCGTTCCCGCCAGAGTAACAAGCACACGATCTTTTTTGCCAAAGGGAAACATACTCCCCATTGACCAACTGACAAGAAAATGGCTAACAGGACTCATTAATTTATCCTCAAAGACCGACACTGTTGCAGGCCCATAATTGCGAGTTTGTCTCCATCCGGTCGGACATGAAGTTGAGACTTACTTGCTACGAGGATTATTTATCCTGCCCATAAAGAGAATACTGCCGCTTCCGTTATCTCGAATCAAACAGAGAAAGGGGTGATCCGCTCGAAAAACCGGATACTGCCGGAAAGACTTCGAAGCCATTTCAACGGCTGTTGCAGCAGCGGCTTCAGTGCCTTCTTCGTTAACCTCGACAAAGGCCTTGTGCTTGATTTGCGAAATGTAAAGTCGTCCTTTCGGCCAGCCCATGCCGCTGAAATCAGCCTTACTCGGGACAAACGCCTCTTTCATGCCCATCTTCATAAAAGGAGACACAAGATCGTAACTGGTTTCAAGCCTGAATTTCGGCAGAAAAAGGTCAATCTTCTGAACCGGCTGTTTGTCCAGAGTCTCCAGCCATCCCTTGAGGCTCTGGTCGGTCATTTGTCTTTCCAGAGCTGCCAGACCATCTTTAGACCACGGTAGCAAAACGACCATCGAAAAAGATTTTCCTTTGTACGGTATTGAAACGGCCTGGAAATCCTTTTCAACCAGGAGTTTGAAGTCGCTCTTCTGGTACATCATGGGAACCGTCACCTGCTTGCCTGCCGACACACTGAAAGGAGCCTCGTGAGTACTGGTTTTCTGGAATTGACTCTCCCAAATACCTTTGAAGTAAATAGCGTTCAAAATCACGCAGACTGAATTGGCATCAAGTTCTTCAAGTATCTTCTCGATTTTCCCCTCGGTTTTCTGCTTGACCCAGCCATTGATCTTGTCCAATCCTCCACCAAAGATCTCGGCATTGTAATAGTCTTTCAGGGTGGTCTTGAACTCTCTGCCCACATCGCCCCCGGTGAGGACCAATGCGTTGGCAATGTTCAGTTTCTGCCCGGTTTTCCGGGCAGTAGCGGCCAGTTCCCTGTTCAGGCTTTTGAAAGCAGGAGGCAAATCACTTTGAGCCAACGAAAAATCAAGAACCGACTTCATCTCTCTCGCCGTAGTGCCGCGAGCCCCGGCGTACGTCATGCCAAGCGCTGAGGAGATGCTGTACGGTGAAAAAAACAGATTGCCCTCAGTGGCACCAAGTTCGCGATACATTTGCACTGCGAAGTCATTGTTTCCTTTAACCAGGTTTTCATTCAGGGATGCCGCCATTAAACTCGTTGAAGGTGCAGCAAACAGGACACTTAGCAGGATGGCTGACAATACCGGTAATAATCGGTTCATTTCTCTCTCCTCTCAACAATGAATTCCATACGTCGTTTTTCCCAGGAGCATGAAACTTCCTGATTTTACCTGTTAGACAATTGTGGGTGCACATTTGTTCCCGAAATATAGCCTTTTTTATGTATAACGAGAATGCACTGGCAGTTAGGAGTCGATCCGGGGACAGTTGCCCGCAATTTCACTATGCAGGCCTGTTACTGGTTGCCAACTAACAAATAGTGCAACCATTTGTCATGGCCTTGTCAATTGTCTACTTCTCACGACATTCATCCAAGATTTCCGATGTATATACTTCATTTTGTTTACGATACACACCCGTATCTGTAACGAATAAGGAGACCTTCTCCGTAAATAGTATCTTCGTCCGAATGGGGTCTAGAGAGATGATCTCTCCTTTTCCGCTCACTTCTGTAACAAAAGAACCGCCCTCTCGGCCATTAATCCCCGGCATTACGTAGGAATAGTTGAAATCGAAAGAACGGCCATTTATACGCACTGGCACCCAGGAACTCCACCCCTGGCGCCCTTTCATGTATCCAGAATAGAGTAGTTTACTGGCGTCATCCTGATAATTGTTATTGTATAATATATTGGCAAATCCAAGTACCCCGTCCTTCCTCCAAAAATACGCAAAAGGAGACCCCCAGTTGCGCGCACTGTTCGCCCCCTTATTCTCTTTGGAAACAAGCTTACAATCTATTTTTTCTTTTGATCCAAGTAACTCAAAGACCCTTTTGATCTTACTTTCCTTATCCTTCTTGTATTCAATCTTGTTGATAAGCTGTTTTACCTCTTGGGCGTCCTTGGCGTTCGGGGCCAGTTGAAGATAGCTCTTGAGATTTTTCAGCGCATCGTCATACCGTTCCATCTTGTTCTGCACCATGCCCAGATTGTAATATGGGTCGGGCCAAACAGGGGCAAGCTCTATGGCTTTCTGGAACTCCGTTACCGCATCGTCAAGGTCCGCAGGCGTATTTGCCATCTCAATGGCCGCCTGACCCCGGTCCATGTGGCGGCGGGCTTCATCAGATACCGCCCGGGCATTCACACTGGACAACAGAAAGGCACTAAATGCAAAGACTGCGATCAGGCAAAACGATTTCGTCTTCTCCATCATTCCCTCCATTTCAAAATGAAAAGCCATCTCAAGGCTACAGCGCTGGTTTTACTTTTATCCGTTTCTTAACTTGCTCGGATCTAAGGTTTCTGGAAAGCATTTCCAACAATTGTAAAGGGGGAAAATCCCATTAAGCTTTCCAACTATTACACAGATTA
>JAQUHM010000169.1 GCA_028683595.1 Geobacteraceae bacterium
CGGAGAAGCTGGCGAAATCAGACAGGATTGACGGTTTTGCTCTTCTGGAAGGCCTGGAGCAGCTTCCTGCGGCCACTTCCCAGGAGGTCAAGGATGCTGCAAAGGAGGTTTCCCGCCTTCTCTGCGCGCTGGTTACCGACAGTATCCAGGCGCGGCTGCGGGAAAAGAGCGTTGAGATGTTCAGGACGGTGCGGGGCGTCCTGGCGCACATGGAAGGAATCGCGAACCAGGAAGACCTGATGGTGCTTTTGAGTGAAACTCTGGGCATCCTCTTTGATCTTCCCCGGGTGGCCATCGGGATCACGAATGGCCCGGGAAAAGATGTCCCGTTGCGGGGTCTCATAGGAATGGTGAAGAATCTTGGTGCCTGTACCGAAAAGCAGCTTGCCACCCTCTTCCCCAATGGCGACTCCGGACCGGTACTGGTGCCCGAGAAACAGATGGGAGAGCACTTCCCTTCGGTGGTGGCAGAGAGAGCACTCTGTCTGCCGATCGCCAGAGGAGACCAGGTGTTGGGCCTGCTTGCCGTTTTTGATGATGACCTCAAGTATCGCGACACGCTTCTGGTAGGGATGATTACCGACCGAGTCGCGGCAAAGCTGCTTCAGTTCCGTGTGGAAGAATCACACCGACTGGAGGCCTCTCTCGCCGGCAAATTCGTCTCTGTACTGAGCACCCTTTCGTCGGCAGAGAACCGGCGTGACCTGTATCTCTCAATCCTCGAAACGGCCGCGGATCTTCTCCAGGCGTCTTCGGGGTCTCTCATGCTGATTGACGATAACGGCAAGAACCTTCGGATCGAGTCGGTCATGGGGATGAGCCTGCAACTGGCCCGCAGCATGAGTGCCCGTGTCGGCAGGGGTATTGCCGGCAAGGTGGCGGAAAGCGGTGAGCCTCTCCTGGTAAAGGACATCGAGCAGGATTTAAGAGTCCGGATTCCAAACCGGTCCCGGTTCAAAACAAAATCATTCATCTGTATTCCCCTCAGGGTGAAGGGTTCCGTAATCGGAGTGCTGAATCTTTCGGACAAGCGGAACGGAGGAATCTTTTCGGAAGCAGATCTGGATCTTCTGATTACCGTGTCGCGGCATGCCTGCGTAGTTCTGGAACGGACCGAGTTCAGTGAAAAAGCGGCTCAATTGGAAGAAATTACCCTTACCGATCCGCTAACCGGGCTTTTTAATCGTCGTTTCCTGGAACAGAGACTGGACGAGGAACTGAGCCGTTGCGGCAGGCAGCAGCAGAACGTTACGATCCTGCAGGTGGACCTGGACAACTTCAGGGTATACAACGAGCTGTGTGGCCACGCAGCCGGCGATGTGGTTCTGAAAAAGACGGCACGACTTCTGAAAAGCTCCGCTCGCCAGATGGATATAGTAACCCGCTTCGGTGGGGAGAGATTCTGCATTATTCTGCCCGGCACCTCAAAAAAGGAATCATTCTTCGTTGCTGAAAGGTTCCGACGCGAGGTGGAAAGTGCAGGGTTTACCCATGAAGAAAATCTTCCTCTCGGTCGCCTCACGGTAAGCATTGGTATTGCAACAGCTCCTGCCAACGGTAATGACTTTGAGTCCTTGTTGGGCTCCGCTGATGTGGCGCTCCATCGCGCCAAGCTTTCTGGCCGAAATCGGGTCGTGCATTTCGATTCTCCGGCAAGCGTTAACCCCAAACCTTCTCCTTCAGTTCTCCGTTCTCTGGGAGAGCCAAAGGTAAATGCTTGATCCAATCGCTGCTGCCACCCCTGCAATGGTCTTTTCCGGTATTTCCTTATGCGTACAACAGTACGCTGGTTACTCTGCCTTCAGTTGCTCAGAATTTGCCGCTGATCAACTCCGCCATAATGGTGACATTAGTTCCCCTTGTCCCTTTCTCCTGCACATCGGGCATGATCAGCGGAACGTCAATGCTGATCTTGTCACCTTTGATTGCCACCAGAGATGTTTGCGCCTTGAAAAGGCCATACGCTCCACCTGCAACGGTTCCACCTGCCGCTCCGTAGGCCATGTATTCCAGGTGCTGCCCCGGTTTTCTGGTGATGGCAAGAACTGCTGCTCCCACCAGTCCCCCTGCCAAACCGCCGATCATGGCGTCTTTGAAAGCCTGCGAGGAAAACGATTCTTCGCTGGCGAAACTAGCATGGTTCCAGCTTATCAATAGTAACAATGCCATAAAGATCATTCTTGAGGGTCTGACGAGTTTCATGCAACGCTCCTTGTCTCTGGCAGTCTGCCGAGCAGGGAGATTGGGAAATGTCTCCTGCAAGAAAGATAGTGCCAAGGAAGAGTCTGGCTCTTCACTTTTCCAGGTTGAAGGAAAAATGAACGTGCGCGTGTAGTTCTTGACTACACGGAGAAGGAAGGTCGTCGTCAAACGGGGATACTGGAGCGCAGTTATGTAGTATATCGGAAGAATAGAAGGAAACTCTTGTTGCTTTGCTTGATTTGTTTCGTATATCCCGATAGACATTTACCAGCAAAACATATGCCATTTGTCTGATTGTTTTGTGGAGAGGTGCTACGAGCTTATCTGGCAAGGAAAGGGAAATTATTTTGCCGGGAAGGAATAAGGCAGGATAGGGTCGATTGACGGAATTTTGTCAGCAGGTGACAAAAACGGGAATGTAAAATGTGGGTGAATGCGAATTCATGATGTCGATTCAGGCGACATGACAGGTGTTTACTTTTGCCTCCTTCTCGGTTTTTCCCCGAGGAAGGGACCAAAGGAGTCGTGCAGTCGCTGTAGTTCATCTTCTTCAAAGAGCCGGATAGTACCAAATTCCCCGTCGTATCCCCCTTGACGAATTACCTGTCCTTCACGCATGCGGAGAATCGCTTTGGCGAGCAGGGGGGAAATCTCCCTGATCTCTTCTGTCGAGGCGTGGAGTAGCAGGCCAAACTCGGAGCCGAAGTGGTTAATCACGAGCCCATATGCTCTCTCAACTGCTTTCGAAGTCGGACCGACTCCCAGTATTCCTCCCAGTACCTCGGGAAGTGGAACAAGGCTGTGGAAGACGGGAGAGGAGTCGGAATAGAGCGGTTCCTGTCGGTCTGCCAGTTCAAGGACCCGGTGGAGGACACCGACAGTGAGCGGTTTGTTGCAGACCGGACAGAGGCTTTCCGCTCTGCGGGTTTCTGCCGGATGAAACCTGACACCGCAGGCCCGGTGGCCGTCCAGGTGGTACTTCCCCTCCTCGGGAAAAAACTCAATGGTGCCGCCGAAGACATCCCGGGAGTTTGACTTCAGGGCATCACGGAGAGAGAAGAAGTCATAGCCGGTGGCGAAAAGGTTCGCCTCCCGGCCAAGGCGGGAGGGAGAATGACAGTCCGAGTTGGAGATAAGGGCGAAGCGGTCCAGGGCGGAAATCATCCGGTTCATGTCCGGGTCCGATGACAGGCCGGGTTCCAGGGCAAAAACATGGTGCGTCAGGTCGCCGAAGCATTCCTCTATCCGGTCGAATCCCGATCTCGAACCGAAGAGTGAGAACCAGGGTGTCCAGATATGGGCAGGGACCAGGAAGCCATCGGGAGCTTCCTCGAGAACGATTTCCAGAAGATCCCGCGAGTCGAGCCCGAGAATGGGGCGACCGTCCGATTTGATATTGCCGATCCTTGCCAGTCTTGCAGTTATCCTATCTGCGGAGGCGAAATCGGGTACGTACACGAGGTTATGGACCTTGCGCACTGCACCGTGCCTCTTGTAGATACAGCTGATTTCGGCGGAGAGAATGAAGCGGACAGGGTCAGCTGTCGTCGGTTGTGTCGAAAGCGGAGCAGGAATGGTTTTGTTTCGGAGGCGTAAGAATCCGCTTTCTGCCGGTTCAAGGTCTTCTTTCAGTTGCCGGAGCCAACCCGGATGGGTGAAATCGCCTGACCCGACCACCTGGATGCCCTTGGTCCTGGCCCAGGCGAAAAGCCCTGCGGGCGAGCATTCCTTGCTCGTGGCACGAGAAAAGGGGGAATGGATGTGAAGATCAGCAATATAGTTCATGGGGCAGCCTATTTTGTAGCGCTATTCCAACTCGGGCAGCCGGCCATGCCGGACCTGGTGGAGTGCTTACCCTACACGTTCAACAGATACCTGTCCAGAGGGATTTCCTTGTCTGCGGTCCTTCTCGCGGATTTGCCATACCGGTAAGAGTGAGGTGCGCTTTTCTGGGAAAATTTCTTTTGTTCTGGCGGTTTGGGCCGGGAGCAATTGGGGTTCGATGTAAAATAGTACATGACAAGCATCATTTCAGTGGGTACTATTTTACGAAAGAAAGGAAGAAGGAGTTTTCATGGATATCTCTCTTGTATTTCTGATGGCCGGCATCATTATTATGACCGGCTTCTTCGGGATTTTCTTTTTCGACAAGACGAAAATTCCCGATGTCCTTCTCCTTATGGGAATCGGCATTCTCCTTGGACCGGTTTCCGGATTCATAGACCCCGCAGGCCTTCGCCATTTCACGGAGTATTTCGGGACCCTTGCCCTCATTGTCATTCTTTTCGAGGGCGGGATGGATATGGATATAGACAGACTTCTGAAGGAATTCGGCATTGCTTCTTTTCTCGTGGTGGTTTCGTTTATCCTCTCGACGATTGCCATTGCATCCTACCTGCATCTGGTCCAGCATTGGGAACTCCTGCGAAGTATCTTGTTTGGTACCATTCTCGGTTGCACCAGCGCAGCCATCGTCATTCCGATTGTTGGCAAAATGGAGGTAAAGGAAGAAATCAAGACTCTGCTCTCCATCGAATCGGCCCTGAGTGATGTCCTGGCGGTTGTCATTTCCATTACCCTGATAGAGATCATTACCCTTGGCACTATCGGCATCAGGACCCCGTTCCGGGCAGTTGCCAGTTCATTCTCAATAGCGATTATCGGCGGTTCCGTGGCCGGGATCTTTTGGCTCAAGGTGCTTAATTATCTGAAGGACAAGAGATATTCATACATGTTTACCCTTGCGGCGGTACTGATTACCTACGGTGTTCTGGATTTCTTAGGCGGGAGCGGATCCATTGCTGTTCTGATATTCGGAATAATTCTTGGAAACAGCCACTCGTTTTCGAAAATACTCAATATTTCCAATGATTCACTAGTGGGAAGTACCATCAAGTTTTTCCACGGCGAAATGACTTTTTTTATCAGGACTTTTTTCTTTGTCTACTTGGGGATGATTATTTCCTTCAAGGACTTTACCTTTCAGTTTTTAGTGGTCAGTCTCGCCCTTTTCCTGATTATCATCGTTGCCAGGTATGTAAGTGTCATGGTGACGATCAAAACCTTTCCCGAAAAGCGGGGAGACCGGTTTCTTATGCTTTCCATGCTGCCAAGGGGGCTTGCCTCAGCGGTTCTTGCAATTCTGCCGGCTGCAGCAAACGTTACGGATAGCGATAAGTTTATTGACATTACCTTTGCCGTTATCATTTTAACCAATATCCTGATGACCTTCGGGGTCTACTTCGCCGACCGGGAATATCAACGGGAAGCATAGGCTTCAGGCAGGAGTTTTCGTTATCCGAACAGGACAATCAGGGCGAAACCGGTGACCATGAGTGCTCCCCCGGCAAAGCGTTCCCGGATGGATTCTTCCTTGAGGACCGCGCCGGCAAGCAGGATGCTGAACAGACCGCTGAGCCTTTTTACCGTTGTAACATAGGTTACTTTGGTGATGCTCATGGCATAGGCAGCGGCAAACACTGCCGTTACAAAAAGAAGGGCGGGAAGAAATGATTTCCTGACTGCGCCGTCACGGAGTGTTTCCTGCCATTTCCCCCGATAGCTAAAGAACAGCAGCGGAGCCATACCCACAACGATGCCGGTCCAATAGACTGCCATGTAGTGCAATGGGGATGAAAGCATGATTGCCTTTTTGGAAAGGGTTGCGGTGAAGGAAAAGAGCAGCGCAACCATGCACATGTAGACCGCTCCTTTTTCACGCAGAAGTGCTCTGAATGGCTCAAGAAACCCCTTGTTTGACGCCCCTGCATTCAGGACATAAGCTCCAGAGGCTATGAGAAGGACTCCTGTTCCTGCGATGAGGTTGATTCTCTCCCCTATCAGGAGAAAGGGCACCACCAGCATGAATACGGGAGAAAGGGAAAGCAGGGGTGCAACGAGGCTGAGGGGAGAAAGTCGGAGCGCTTGCATGTAGAGAACTTGCGCAAGGATTTCCAGCGGGAGCGCGGTGAGTAGCGCTCCATAGAAACCGGGTGAGGGGCGTGGCCCGCCGAAAAAGTGGTCTGCGGTATAGATTGCGGGTAGTGGCAGGGCAAAAATCAGCCAGGTAAACAGGAGGGAATTCCCCTTGGTTAGAACGCGCTTTGCCGACAGATCCCGCAGGGCATCTCCTGCGGCGGAAACGAGTGCAATCAGGACCCAGCCCTGAATCATTTTTGTGTCCTCTTTTTGGATGATCCTGGTGAAGATAATCCTGGAAAATCAGCGTGCCGCTGACATCATACCTCATGTAGTGGTGCTTGTGGTGCGAATCCTGGGTGGGACTACTCATTTCTTCGATATATTTAGTTTCCATCCGGAAACGGTTCTTTTTCGCCCTGACAGCGTCAATCAGCGGTCTTGTTTGTGCGACGTACAGTAGTACGTCTCCGCGCAATCCCTTGCTTCGCTGTCAACTTTTGCAGGCAAAAGTTTCTTGTCAGGACAAAAAAATCCTCGTTTCCGAATTGGAAACCGCTTGTCTCACATCCGGAGTTTCCGGATGGAAACTATTTACAAAAATTTGAGCATTTTCTGTGGAACCGGAACGGAGCAAGGTATGGCACGTGAAATAGAAAGAAAATTCCTGGTGAAAAATGATGCCTGGAAAAATGGTCGTCAGGGGTTGTACTGTCGACAGGGATATCTGGTTACAGGCGAAGAAGTAACCGTAAGGGTCCGAATACTTGGTGGTGAAGGTTACCTGACCATCAAAGGAAGGACCGAAGGGATAACGAGGGACGAGTTCGAGTACCGGATTCCCCTGGAGGATGCCAGAGCAATGCTCGGGAGCATGAGCAGCGGCGGGATCGTGGAGAAAATCCGCTACCACATTGAGGTGAAAGGCTTTACCTGGGATGTTGACGAGTTTTGGGGGGAAAACAGCGGACTTGTTCTGGCAGAAGTGGAGTTGGAAGACGAGGATCAGGTGCCGGAATTTCCCGACTGGCTTGGACAGGAAGTAACCGGTGATGTAAGATATTACAATGCGTATCTGGCGGGAAACCCCTTTTCCGCATGGAAGAAGTAATCTGGTTTTATGAAAAGAGGGGTACTCTTATGGCACGAACCGTTTTCTCCCTGCTGATTCTGTTGCTGCTGACCGGTTGTACTCAAACCGTACATACAGCCAAGGTTGCCGACACCATCGAGATTGAGGTCCATGATGACGGAACAATGTCGTATCTCAATTCCAGTACTCTGTACCAAGACTGGGAAGATCAGGCAAAAAAGGAGTGTCCTCAGGGATACACCATTCTCAGACAGCACTACTATAAGGAAGAGCCTTTCATTCCATCCAGGATTGACGGCGCAGTGCAGTGTCGTTAGTATCCATAAAGTCCGTTTCTTGTGTTTTGGCAAGAATATCTTGCGCTACTGATTACTATGGAGAGTGATGCTGAAGTAATTGATGCTGGACGTGAACCATGGCGTGCCGTTCCCTCTGATTTGCGGGATGTCTCGCTGGCGACGGTCAGCCTTTCCAGGCGAAGGGCCGCCCTTTGGGCCCTGGTTCTGGAGTCCCGCTCCGTTCCTTGTCGTGTTGAGCAGGAGGGTGGTTGTTGTATCCTTCTGGTCCCGGCGGAATTCTTTGCATCCGCACTGCTAGAATTACGCGTCTTTGAAGAGGAAAACCATAACTGGCCGCCGCTCGCATCAGATGCAACCCCCTTGGTGGAGAACACTTTGTCGACACTCTCGGTTCTCCTGCTTTTGGCAACTTTTCACAACCTGACTCGTCTCAATATACCACTCTTT
>JAQUHM010000170.1 GCA_028683595.1 Geobacteraceae bacterium
TGATTATATCGGAATAATCGGTTTTCTTTGAAGCAATGATGCTTCCTCCGCGATACAGAAGGGTGGTTATCTGAGGATTTCTGATGCCGCTGTCCTCTGTCTGGATGTGAAAGGCCACACCCTTATAAAAAATATTGTGATTATAACCAGGTACCATGGTTGTCTGTGTTCCTGACCGTTATGCCGGTAAAATTGTTGTGCAACCGCAGGTAAGCTGCTGCTGCCGGGAAAAATACCACGCTAAAAAAAATGATGCAAGAAAGAAAAAAATTGATAAATCAGTTCATTAGGACGCGTTTCCAAGGAGTTCCTTAACCCTGGCAACTGCTTCCATAGCGTCTTTGGCGTAAAGGTCTGCACCGATCTCTTTGGCATAGTCTTCCGTCACGACTGCTCCTCCCACCATGGTAAAGGTTTTGACGCCTTCTTCATGAAGTTTGCGGATGACATTTTCCATTTCAGCCATTGTAGTGGTCATGAGGGCTGAGAGTCCTACGGCATCGACCTTTCTTTTCCTTGCCTCGTGGACAATTCGTTCTGCCGGGACGTTTTTGCCCAGGTCAATAACTTCAAAACCATGATTCTCCAAAAGCGTACAGACGATATTCTTGCCGATATCGTGAATGTCTCCTTCTACGGTAGCCATCAAAATCTTTCCTGCGGAAGAAAGTGAGCCCTGGTTCATCTCTTCTTTCAACCGTTTGAAGGCTGTCTGCATTGTCTCTGCGGAAAGCATGACCTGCGGGAGGAAAACCTGGTTTTTTGCAAAGCGTCGGCCTACCTCTTCCAGTCCGGGAAGCAAGCCTTCGTTACTCACTTGCAAAGGGGTAAGTCCTTCACCCAGAGCCTGTTCAACGAGGTCACGAACCCCCTCCCTGTCACCATCGATAATGGCGCGGGACAGGAGTCCCTGAATGTTGAGCGGAACGGAAGGTGATTGCGCTGCAGTGGCATCTGGCGTCTGTTTGTCCCGGTAGGCCTCAATATAGTCTGTGGCTCGAGGGTCTTTCTGCAGCAGAACCATGGCTGCCCGCCAGACATCCATCATTGCATTTTCTTTTGGATTAATGATCGCAGCATCAAGCCCGGCCTGCAGGGCCATGGCAAAAAAAGTGGATGAAATGAGAGGGCGCGATGGGAGGCCGAAAGAGATATTACTTACCCCAAGGACCGTATTCAAGGACAGGGTGTCTTTTACCTTCCGAATAGCTGCCAAAGTTTCAACTGCCTGCTTCTGTTCGGCACTGACCGTGAGGGTGAGGCAGTCGATAACGAGATCATGCCGGGGAATGCCGAGCTTTTGCGCCGCGTCGAGAATCTTTGCCGCTATGGCTGTTCTTCCGTCTGCCGTTTCCGGAATTCCCCCCTCATTCAAAGCCAGACCGATAACAGCTGCGCCGTATTTCTTCACGAGGGGAAGCACTCGCAGGAGGCTTTTTTCCTCTCCTGATACCGAGTTGACCAATGGTTTGCCGTCAACGGCCTTAAGCCCACGTTCGAGAGCCTCAGGATTGGATGAATCAAGTACCAGGGGAACCGTAACGGCACCTGAAACGCAGAAAATGGCTTGCTCCATGGTGGCAGGTTCATTAATCCCATGGGTGCCGACATTTACGTCGAGCAGCATTGCCCCGGCAGCAGTCTGTTCAGTGGCTTCACGACGAATATAGCTGATTTTGCCTTCCCGTAATTCGGCAGCGAAGGCCTTTTTCCCCGTTGGATTTATTCGTTCGCCGATTATGGCTGCCGGGTGGTTGCCACCGATGGCAGCAATCCCGGAACGGCTGGAAAGCCAGGTTATGCCCTGCTCGGATGAGTCAGGTGAAAAGGGGATGTCTTTCCCTGTGAGTGCGTCACGTATGGCACGGATATGTTCCGGTGTGGTGCCGCAACAACCGCCAATAATTCTGACGCCCAATTCCAGCAGGCGGTCGTGATAGGCCGTCATTTCATCAGGTGTTCCAGGGAAGATGGTTTTTCCATCCTTGAGGATCGGCAGTCCGGCATTTGCCTGGGAAATCAGGGGTCGCCCGGTTACTTGCCGCATTGCCTGGAGTATTTTATAAATTCCGTCAACACCAAGTCCGCAGTTGGAGCCGATAATGTCGGCACCCACAGCTTCCAAAGTGATGGCAGCAGCCTCTGGAGGTGTTCCGAGAACGCTCCTTCCCATGTCGTCAAAGGTCAGCATTGCAATAATGGGAATGGTGGGGGATATCTCCCTGATGGCGATGACGGCAGCCCGAATTTCCTTGATGTCGAGGAAGGTCTCAAGGGTGATGAGATCCGCTCCTGCATCAATAAGCGCTTCTGCCTGTTCGCGAAATATCGCTGCCATATCATCAAAGGAGAGGTCTCCGACCGGCTCGACAAATTTCCCGGTTGGACCAATGGATGCGGCAACGTAGGCAGAATCACCGGCAGCTTTCCGTGCAATGGTGACACCTGCCTGGTTTATTTCCCGGAGGCGCTCTTCCAGTCCATAGTGGGAGAGTTTTTCGCGATTCCCGCCAAAGGTGTTTGTGACGATAATGTCTGCCCCTGCATCACAGTAGGCACGATGTACGCTGGCAACCACCTCGGGCAGAGTGAGGTTGAGTTCTTCCGGGGATTGCCCCGGTTTGAGGCCCCTTTCCTGGAGCATGGTTCCCATGGCGCCGTCTAGTACGAGAACTCTTTCGGTGATGGCTTCCAAAAAAGGGGGTTTCATTTTTCGTTTCCTCCGGGTGCGGGAATCGTGGCCGACCGACTGTCAGGAGAGTCGTTTGCCGAGTTGCTATCCCCTTGTTTTTCCAGTTGGAAGTCCGGTTCCAGCGGTTTGCCAAGATAGAGGTGTCCATCGAGAGTGGAGATGTTCTGGCCTTCGACGAGAAACTGGACTTTTTTGATTGTCGGAAAATTGAATGTTATCGTGTCGACCATTGAATAGACAGCGGTCATTTCCGCGGAACTGCCTTTCGGAAGACTTTCAACAAGGTTTGTTCCCAGATCAATTACGGCTGTATCACCCTGTATCTGTATTGACCGGAAAGAGCTGTTCTGGGGGATGGTCGGCGCCAGATCACCGAGGGGTCCATTAGCAAGTTCCTCCAGGATGGCACGGATGCAGGGAGAGATATCGGTGTTGCAGGAACCTTCAATCTCCCGGGCTTCTCGGACAAAACCGGTGCCGTCAGCAGATGAGAAGAAGAGTGTGACGGGTACGGTGCCGGCCGGTTTCGGTTGAACCGGGGTCTGAGGAGTCTGGTGTCTTGCCAGATATTTGTGCAGCATCATTGATCCAAGCATGGCCGCCGCTGCAAGAAATGCAATCAATAATATTGTTCTCGCATAGAAGTGTTTTTTTTGTCGGAGCCTTTTCATTGGGCTACACATCCTTCCTTTTCAAGGACTACTTGGTGGACATCATGCAAGGTTTCACCGAGGAAACGGTTGCCGACTTTGAGAAAACCGGCTGGAACGTCGGTTACGAAGTAATGGTGATTGCCTCTTTCAGCGGGTGGTCGGATCATGCAGGAGTTTCGAAGAATTTCAGCAACGGTGCGGGCTGTTTCTTCGGCGGAGTCAACAAGCTGCACTCCTTCGCCCATGGTTGTGGCAATCGTTTCCCTGAGTATCGGGTAGTGGGTGCATCCGAGAACAAGCGTATCGACCCCGTCGTTTTTCAATCCTCGCAGGTATATCTCTGCGGTCAGGCGGGCAACATCATTGTCAATCCAACCCTCTTCTGCCAACGGCACAAAGAGCGGGCAGGCCCGAGTGATGACTTCGATTTCCGGGTTGATCCTTTTGATCGCTTTTGTGTAGGCACTGCTCCGGATTGTCCCTTCGGTACCGATTACTCCAACCTTTCCGGTTTTCGTAACGGAAGCTGCACGTCGAGCTCCCGGTTCTATAACGCCGACGATCGGCAGGGAGAACCTTTGTTTCAATGCCTCAAGGGAGACGGCCGAGACGGTGTTGCAGGCGGCAATCAGCAATTTTATGTCTCGGTTCACCAGGAAAGTTGTGATTTCCATGGCGTAACGGGTTACTGTTTCAGGAGATTTGGTTCCATAGGGAACCCGCGCGGTGTCTCCCAGGTACAGGGTGTCTTCCTGAGGCAAGGACTTGATTATTTCCTTGAGAACGGTAAGCCCGCCAACACCTGAGTCGAATATGCCGATTGCTTTCCAGGACACGTTGTTCAGACCTTTTTCATGGGTGGATATTTCATTGTTCTGGAAACGACTTCTCGTTTGGCTCCAGAGAATGAAAATGCTTGTATGTGCGTGTAATGGGTTGCTATGCTAAATTTGTAATTTTAATATGTATTTCACGTTTTTGTCAAGGCTATTGTCGCTCCGGAAGCTCCCTTTTCAGCCGACCCGGCCTTTCCGCAATATTATCCTTTAATTGCATGCTAAAATTTGCTATTGATACTATGATTATCCGTAGGAGGATGAGCAATGGAAAAGCAGGAACTGATCGCGAAAACGAAGGAAACACTTACTCCTTTTGAGACAGAACATGTAATCAAGTTTTTACAGCATTTAACCCTGAAGAGTGTCATGGAGAATCCTTGGTTGATCGGGGCGTTCCTGGTCATCTTTTTTTATGCCATCATTAAACGCTCGAAGTTTGTCCTGCTTGCGCTTTTTTCCGTTATCTCTGTCATGGTGCTGGTGCGCTTTGCTTTTCCGCCAGCGGGTGAGGAGCTCAACCTTTCCGCCACCCTTCCGTTTATCTTTGGCGGATTGCTCATCGGCGGAGTCCTCCTTTATTTCAATTTTGTCAAGAGCGAATAGGACCGAGTGAACAGAACCGGATTTACCACAACAATTCCCCTCGAAATACTCCTTGCGGCTGGGAAAATACCTGTCGATTTGAACAACCTTTTCATCGCCGGCGGGAGGAGCCTGGAACTCATCGAAGCGGCAGAGGCCCAGGGTTTTCCCCGAAATATCTGCGGTTGGATCAAGGGAATCTATGGTGCCGTGATCGAGAGTGGCATCCGCGAACTGGTGGCCGTGACCGAGGGAGATTGCAGTAATACCCGTGCACTCATGGAGGTTCTCTCCTTGCATGGTATTACGACTGTCCCGTTTGCCTATCCCCATGACAGGAACCCCCAGGCACTCCGTGACGAGATAGAGCGAATGATGGCACATTTCGGAGTTGGCTGGGATGAGGTGAATCGTGCCGGAGAGAGTCTGGAAAATGTTCGGGGAAAAATCTCGGAGATTGACCGCCTGACCTGGGACGATGGGCTCGTATCGGGTGCGGAAAATCACTATTTCCAGGTGGCATCCTCGGATATGAATGGCTCACCGGAAACCTTCGAAGCGGAGGTTGACCGGTTCCTTGGCGAAGTAACCTGTCGTACTCCCTTCCAGGACACCATCCGTCTTGCTTATGTCGGGGTTCCACCCATCATTGACGACCTGTACCCTTTTCTCGAATCCCATGGAGCGCGCGTTGTTTTCAACGAGACCCAGAGGCAATTTTCCATGCCGTATGAGATCCGCGATCTGGTGGAGCGTTACCGGGCGTATACCTATCCCTATGATATCTTTTTCCGGTTGGCGGACATCAATCTGGAGATCGAGAAAAGAAAGGTTGATGGCGTCATCCACTATGTCCAGTCTTTCTGTTTCCGCCAGATTGAAGACATGGTGGTTCGCCAGCAGATTTCCCTGCCGATACTTACCTTGGAAGGTGATAAGCCCGGACCCCTTGATGCCCGGACGAAAATCCGCATAGAAAGTTTTCTCGAGTTGCTGGGAGAGCGAATATGAGAATCGGTATCGATCTGGGGAGCCGGAAGGTAAAATTCGCCCTCGTGCATGAAGGGAAGGTGCTGCGCCTGGAGAGTTTTGATACTCTTTCCTTTTATAAACGCTTCGGACGAATGGAAGGGGATGACCTGACCTTTGACCTGGAAGGAACAGGCTTCTTTACTCCTGCCGAGCTTGCAGCTTCTTCCATAGTGGCAACCGGCTATGGCCGCAATACCCTGAATCTGAAAGGTGTCAAAGTCATCTCAGAAATCAGGGCCCATGTCAGCGGGGCGCTCTTTCAGACCGGGCTCCGGAATTATACCCTTCTGGACATGGGGGGGCAGGACACCAAGGTTGCCTTGGTGCGCAATGGAAGACTGCAGGATTTCGTCATGAATGATAAATGTGCCGCCAGTAGCGGCCGTTACCTGGAAAATATGGCGGCAATTCTCGAGGTTGATCTGAAAGAGCTTTCCTCTCACTGGGAGGAGCCGGTGAGGCTTGACGCCACCTGCGGGATTTTCGGGGAGTCGGAACTTATCGGCCAGATTCTTCGCGGACATTCAGTTGCCCGTCTTTGTGCCGGGATTAACCAGACACTGGTCAAGCGGGTTATTCCGATGCTGAAGCGGTTTCCTTCTGACATTATTGTGATGACCGGAGGTGTGGCCCTTGATAATGCCTTGGTCAAGCTTCTTGAGATAGAAGGCTTTTCTGTCACCGTCCCGGACAGCCCACAGCATAACGGGGCAATCGGCTGCGCAGTGATGGGTCAGGAAAGGGAGATGAGAGTATGAAAATTGGACCAAAGGACTGGTTGTTTATTGCCCTGATTGGTGCTGTACTTGCTTTTTTTTATTTTATTTCGAGTGAGGAAAAGACAAAAAAGGTTCCCTTTGACGAGCCTCACCGCTCTTCCTATGAGGTTTTCCGAAACACGGGCAGCAAGAGTGAGGCGGAGAAAGGCTGTGACGTCTGCCACAATGATACCGCTCGACCCTTGCCAAAGGGCCATCCCCCCAAGGAACGCTGTCTTTTCTGCCATAAGTTGAAACAGACTGCGTCGTGAGCACCTTGAATCTTACCAGTGCACTGGAAGAACTGGTTGCGGATATTGTTTTTCAGGTTAGTGATTTTAGCCATGTCGATCCGACAAGAGTTCTTATCTGTGTTTCTTCAACCCGAGGTGGCGGTGTTCACGGGACCTTTGCGAAGATACACCCTCTCCGCTTCCCGGGAGGTTCCCGTACCCGGGAAGTCAAGCGGGAACGGCGGGTTTTTACCTGCACCATGCCGACGGTGACCCACAGGGACCATGAAATTCTCTATATCATCTATTTTCTCGTCCCACGCTTCCTCAATCTTACCTTGCGCGAAAAACTGACCACGGTTTTTCACGAGCTCTACCATATTTCACCCGATTTTGACGGAGACATCCGTCGTTTCCCGGGCCGGAACTTTGCCCATGGCAGCTCTCGCAAGCGTTACAACAAATGTATGGAGAGCCTGGTGGAAGGATATCTGCAGGAGAAAAAATGTCTCGACGCTTTCGATTTTCTTGCTGGCGACATGGACGCTCTCCGCGCCAGGTACCAGACAATTGTCGGGAGAAAATATCCGACGCCAAAGATTCAGATTCAGGGTTGATTCCCGGGCACGGATTCGTCAATTGTGCCCAACAACAAGCAGGGTGAGGACGCCTGAAGATGTCAGTAGTGAAGATTGCCGAAAACGGAAAAGTGACGATACCTCAGGAAATCCTGGAAGGGCTCAGGCTTGGGTCTGGCGATACTATTCTGATTGAAATGGAGGAGGGAAGAGCCGTTTTGTCCCGGCCGCCGGCACCTCCCGAGCTTATCATGAAGGAGGAGCTCAGGGCCGCGATCTGTCGCAAGAATCTGGAAACCTCCCTTCGTTTCATCAAGGGAGTCGGCCCCAAGATGGCGGAGCTTCTCGCGCGAAAAGGAATGCATACGGTGGAAGATGCCTTGTATCTTCTTCCGAATCGCTACGAGGACCGCAGGAAACTCCGCAGGATTGCGGTGCTGAGTCCCGGATGTGTAGAGGTTTTTTCCGCCGAGGTAAAAATTGCTGAGCCTGTGTCGAGCAAAGGCGGGCGCAGGTTCTTCGAAGCAGTAGTCGGAGATGACAGTGGAAACCTTGTGCTGAAATGGT
>JAQUHM010000171.1 GCA_028683595.1 Geobacteraceae bacterium
GTGTTCAAGGGTCGAAACATCAGTCGCAATCTCGAAAATATGAATCGCAGCGTTCACAATCACAACACCAGATGAAACCAAAACATTCTAACGCTGGTCCTGGAAAATCTGAAGGAAGGGGTGGTCATAAAGGGGATAAAAGGTAGAATGACTTAATAAATCTTCTATCCCTCAACGAAAAGTCTGCGAGTATTAAATTTTCAGGTAGCGCAAGAAAACTTGTGAAGTTCCTGAAAATGGACATTGTGCCACGCATGGCCAGAGAAATATATCAAAGAGATTGTTTGACCACTGCCGGTTGCCATAGTGATGTAGTAGCCGGCAGTGGAAATAATCGATCGAAAAGGGATGGGGAGGCAATTTGTCTCCCCATCCCTTTTTCTTCTTCCGGAAGTGGTTATCTCTCATAGCGCTGATGAGGACCTGATTGCATCAATGCTTGTCGAAGAACAAAAATACACTCGAACCAGTTTTCAATTCTGATGCTCTCGCAAAGGATTACAACTTTACCCACCTCCCGCTTGCACACCGAAGCGCTACAGCGCCCAGGCCCGTCAAGCGCGAGGGGATGACTTTTTGCGAATTTATAGATTCTGGTTTTCTACGGTAGCACCTATTCCGTCTGAATGCCCTCACGTACAGCAGAGAAAATTCGCCTCCTGTGTCAGTAAAAGGAAGTCATGTAAGACTTGCAAATGCTTGGCCTATCGTGGCCCGTCACATATAGCGGTTATGTTATATATGACGGTAATCTCTGACGGTTTCCACTTCCCGGATACTCTGCCCTTCCATTTTTAATCTTTATATTCACTATGTTGCACTCTCAGAAGTAACAGGTTTTCTCTGGCACGTTAGTTGCGATTTACCTTTACAGAAGAACACGAGCACTGTCCTGCTTTCTGTGAAAGTGGTGAGTTTAAAGCGCAGTCTGAAGGTACTGTCGGGTGAGACTGCTGCAGATGTGCAAAACAGAAATTTCACGGAGAAGGAGACCTACCATGTTAGGAACTATTTTAATCATTGTTTTGGTTTTAATGCTGCTGGGTGCTTTGCCAACATGGCCCCACAGCCAAAAATGGGGTTACTTCCCGAGTGGCGGTATTGGCTTGATCCTTTTGATTCTGATTATTCTGCTGCTGTTGGGCCGGTTGTAGCTGTCTGCATAGTTTGCAGTCATATGCGACAATAGTTCATACAGTTCAGAACGCAGAGTGGCATAGATTCAACTGCTGTTTTCCTGTGATTGACAGCGCATAACCTGGCGCAGTGTGAAGAGTCCGTTTCCGAAAGATAAAGATGGAGGTGTAAAAGCTCATGTCGTTACTTCACGTAGTACTTGTACTGATTGTGGTAGGTTTTCTTCTTTGGCTTATCAACCGGTTCATTCCAATGGCAGGATCTATAAAGTCAATTTTGAACATCGTTGTTATCATTGTTGTGGTTTTGTGGCTTTTGAACATTTTCGGAATTTTTAATTACTTCCCCGGGATACACCTGGGGAGATGATTAGTCACCTTTGATCGGATTCAGTAAGGAGCAGCCGATGATCGACGTCTCTATTAAGATAACGGTGCCCTCTGATAAAAGGAAAGAGCTCTTTCAAACTTTCAAGGCAATGCTTAACAAGGTTCGGCTTGAGCAGGGTTGCATAAGCTGTAATTGCTACGTGGATATGGAGGCTGAAAACAGTATGTACTTCAAGGAAGAGTGGGAGACCAACGCTGACTTGAACACCCATTTGAGGTCGGGGCATTTCGGTGTACTGCTTGGCGCCATGAAACTGCTCAACAAAGAAGCGGAGATCAGGATCAACACTATCGCGTCCACGGCGGGAGCAGAGGCGATCAAGACGGCGCGAGCATAAGGGGAGACAGTTCGTTGCCGGTGCTGTGTTCCACTGAAGCAGTGAGCAGATGGGCATAAGCGAGCCGGTTTGGCACTATACATTTTTGCCACATTGCAAGAAAAAGAGGGAATACACTAATGCGACGATCAAATGCTGTACGCACTCTCTATGCAACAATTCTGGTTCTAGTCATCCTTGTCGCGGGTTGCGGTTCAAAATCAGACTCGCAGACGGGTGTCGTATCAATAAATCCCGCGGAACTGTTTGCCGACATTTCCACCAGCATTCAACAACCTGTAACAAGGGCTTTGGACGGTTGGGATTGGACCAGCTTCATCAGCAACTTCGGCTCACTGCTGATCAATTTCAGCAATACCATCGAGATGCAGAAGGTTATTTATCAATCCACCGGAGCGGACGGCAAGATACACTCCATGACCGGGCTGCTGATCCTTCCGAAAGCAATCATCGGCGGCAAGCCTTCGGTACCAATTCTCATGTATCAGCACGGGACCGAGGTTTACCGGCCCTTCTCGCCGTCACAGTATCTGACCCACCGGAACAAGCCCACTGACTACCCGGAAGTGATGGTTGCCGCGGCAATCGCCGCCACCGGCTATGCGGTTGCCTTGGTCGATTATGAGGGCATGGGTGATAATACGGATATCCAGCCTCACGTTAATGGTGCGGTACTGGCGCAGCAGGTGATCGACCTGCTCAAGTCAAGCAGGACAATTATCGCTGGAACAAACTCACCCTGCACCTGGAACAGCCAGCTCTTTCTCATGGGGTTTTCCGAAGGGGGATATGTGACCATGGCGGCCACGCGGGAACTGCAGCTCAATCATGCCGCCGAGTTCACGGTTACCGCCTCGGCGCCTCTCTCCGGCCCCCATGACCTCTCCGGCGTCATGCGCGGAGTAATACTATCGGACAATGAGTTCAAGTCCCCTTACTTTGTTCCGATGATCCTCGCCAGCTACAACTATGCCTATGGGGGGCAGACGGCCTTCTTCAGCCCCGACTACGCAATGCTGCAGCCCTACAACACCAGCATTCCACCGCTGTTCAACGGCAATTTTCAATCTGACACGATCAGCGAGGCGATGGGAATGACCTTCAGTCCGGTGCACCTAATCGTGCCGAAGAGCACTCTCACCCAGCAGTTCATCGACCAGCTCACCAGCGACGCGAGCCCGGTGGTCGCCTTGCTGAAGCAGAACGATTCGTATCGGTTGCTCGTGCAGCCTTATTCTGCCTGGGTGCCGACAGTACCGATGCGGATGATCCATCACAAGTTGGATGACTTGGTTCCCTACGAAAATTCCCAAGTCGCTTACGACGCCTTCATTACCGCCGGCGCCTCGACCACGACCGTCCAGCTGGTACAAGAAACCTTCACTATCAACATCTCATCCGACCCGGTCAAGACCGTCCACGTCGGTTCGGCCTTTCCGGAGTTACTCGATGGCTGGGACTGGCTCAACACCTTCAGGCAGTAAAGCATCAGAAAGGGATGATGTGTACTCATTGATAAATTGGGCGTTCCGTGAAGCAAGACAAGGGGTAGTGCAGAACATCAATGGGACCCCTTGGGAAGTCATGCATATAAAACAGATAGTTCACAAACAAAAAGGAGAAACATCATGGTAAAACTGAATCGTGTTATGAAATTTATGGCCTGTTTAGCATTGATCACCTTATTCATGGGTTGTGCGGCGACGCGGACACATGAAAGTACCGGCGGTTATGTCGATGACTCTACAATCACTGCCAAGGTGAAAACCGCAATCCTTACCGACTCAGACCTGAAAGTCATGCAGATCAATGTCGAGACCTTCAAAGGGGTTGTTCAGTTAAGCGGTTTTGTTGACTCGCAAAAGATGGCCACAAAGGCCGCAGATGTTGCCCGCGGGGTAACTGGTGTCGTGTCGGTGAAAAACAACCTGATAGTGAAATAACGGAGACGGCCTGTCTGGTCAGCCGGTTTCGAGGTACTTCACGGGTAAGACCCGGGAGTACCAGAACCATCTGACAATAAGGGAGTCGAAAAGAATGCGTTCTTTTTGCCGGCTGTTGCCTACGTGCTCCAGTCGGCAGCTTATTTTTCTAACCTCAAGCGGAGTGAAAGCCTACTTGAGACTGGGGTGAGACATCATGAAAATCGTCAAGCCTTTCTATTTGCTGTTTCTGTTCGTATCCATCGTGAGTCTCAGCAATGGCTGCGCGACCTTGCCTGATGTCTCTGAAGTGATCAATGACGCGCCGACATCACAAACTCCCCGTCAAATCGTTTCGTCCAGAGGGCTGATATCTGCAAAAAAAAGCAAGGCTATCATGGAACGGCTGAAGCGGTCTGTTGACCCGACGGACATTCTGGAACGCCACACTGCCGTGGTGGAATCAGTCACCGAAAGCCCGCTGACGAAGGGGAACAAAGTCACTTTGCTTGCCGATGGTCCGGCGACCTATGCCGCGATGTTCGCAGTACTCCAAAATGCCAAAGACCATATAAATCTTGAAAGCTATATAATCGAGGATGATGAAACAGGCCGTAAATTTTCTGATCTGTTGCTGCAAAAACAGGCGGAAGGCGTCCAGGTGAATCTCATCTATGACAGCCTGGGCAGCATGAATGCGCCCGATTCATTTTTTCAGCGCCTGCGCGACGGCGGAATTCAGGTTGTTAATTTTAATCCGATAAACCCTCTGAATGCCAGAGAGGAATGGGGACTGACACACCGGGACCACCGCAAGATTTTGATAGTTGACGGTAATGTAGCCATTATCGGAGGTATCAACATCAGCAAGGTTTATTCGAGCAGTCCTTTTAAACGGAAAAATAACGAAAAGGCGCCAATTCACTGGCGTGATACGGACATTCAAATTGAAGGACCGGCCGTTGCTGAATTCCAAAAGCTCTTTCTTGACACTTGGCAGATACAGCAGGGACCGAAACTTTCCGATCGGAACTATTTTCCTGACCTGAGAGAAGTGGGGAATTCCCTGGTGCGGGTGGTCGGCAGCACCCCGGGAGAGACCAACAGAATCCCGTTTATTATGTATGTGTCGGCCATCGACTTTGCAGAGCATTCGATTCACATGACGAATTCTTATTTTATTCCTGACGATCAGATAGTGAAGGCGTTAACCGAAGCAGCCCGGAGCGGTGTTGACGTAAAAATCATTCTTCCGGGAGTCACTGATTCTACATTGGCTTTCTATGCTCAGAGGTACCATTATTCCGAACTGTTGAAATCGGGAGTGAAGATCTACGAGCACAGTACTTCCTTGCTGCATGCGAAAACCGCGGTGGTTGACAAGGTCTGGTCAACGGTAGGTTCAACCAACATGGACTACTTGAGCTTATTAAAAAATGACGAGGTAAATGCGGTTATCCTGAGTCACGAGTTTGCCGATGAAATGGAGAAAATGTTTGTCAGGGACCTTGAGAATTCCAGGCAGATTCGATGGGATGAGTGGAAAAAAAGACCATTGTTCCCCAAAATCAGGGAGTGGTTTGTGAATTTATTCGTCCGCTGGCTGTAACATTTCGTAACCGGTGTGTGTAACGAGGTACAAGTGAATCATATGAATGAAATGCATGCGATCAATAAGAGTTGGAAATTCTTACTGTGCCTGGTGGCCCTGGTGATACTTTTTCCCGCTGTTTCCGCCTCAGCTGTTGAAAAGCCTCGGCAGAGCGAAGTCATCCTGCTCGACATCTATCACAGCAACATGGCCAGACTGGAGAGAAACAGTTTCGGTCTTCCTCTCTTCGTGGAATCCTTCGAGCGGGACGACAAAGCGCATGTGGATGTGTACGGTATCTTAGAGTATCCCTTCAGTAGCGTGGTCAATGTGCTCAATATTCCGGGAAACTGGTGTGATATCGTCTCCCTTACTCCCAATGTCAAGGCGTGCACATACAAGAAGCTGGAGGGTGACTGGCTGCTGACCTTTTACCTCGGCCGCAAAGTCTATCAACCACCGGAAGACACGCGGCAAGTGATCTGCCGTTACCGGAAGGTCGAACAGCGGCAGGGGTATCTGGATATCATGCTCAGTGCTGATGCCGGCCCTTTCAGCACCAAGAACCACAGAATGAAGTTTGAGGCCATACCGCTTGACGAGGAAAGGACTTTTGTCCGCGTCAGTTATGAATACAGTGAGAGTGTTGCTCTTCGCCTCGCGGAAAGGGCTTATTTTGCGACATTCGGTCGGAGCAAGGTCGGTTTCACGGTGACCGGAACGGACGGAAACGGCAAACCTGTCTATATCGGAGGGCGTCGCGGCGCGATTGAGCGCAACGCTGTCCGGAACTATTTGGCGATTCAGTCCTTCATGAATACGTTGTGCAATCCCGAAGAAAGTCGTTTCAGCATGAGAATCAACGGGTGGTACGATCTAACGACTCGCTACAGGAAACAACTCTCCGACCTGGGAAAGAAGGATTATCTTACGTTCAAGTTTAAAGAACATAAGAACCAGCTGTTGCTCCAGCAACAGATCAGAACGTTACGACAGTAAATGCCTGGGGCAAACCTCTATGACGCTGTACTCAAAGAAGGTGCTGTGAATCGGTGCGTATAGGCAGTGAAAAAAATAACACGTACCGACAATTACATTGTACTGCCGCAGATCTTTTCGAGATTTTTGAATTCCCGCCGGTATTTAAAATCGACCATTATTAACGGAGTTGGTTATTGACTTGTCTGCTGTGCATTCTTTTCACTCCAATTATTGCCTTGAGGTGAAGACAATCGCAGAGTCCTTTGTATACTGTAATGTGAGAGTGCTATTAAACCAATGGAGAGGTGTTCTTATGTCCATGCTCGGAGATAGCTGGTGCACTGTAGAAGAAGTCGAATCCAAATTCGGCGTAAGCAAGGATCTTGTCCTAGAGTGGATCAAGGAAGGCATTGTTCGGAGTGAGGATAAGGATGGGATGGTTTTCAGGGTCAATGTCGATGACCTGGTAATGAAAATCGAGGAGAACCTGGGATGATGAGTGCCGTACAATGATACAGTCAGAGATCACGGTTGCCGAATACCTGCTGACCCGATTGAAAGAGATCGGGATTGATCACCTCTTTGGCGCACCGGGAGATTTTGTCCTCGTTTTCATAGAGACTCACACCGGTCGCTTGGACTGTCCAAAGTCCCTTCGCCGTGCAGGTCGTCCGATGACAGAGGCAAGTCAGCTCGCCTGATGGGAAACGCGACTCAACGCAGCAATTGGTGAAAACGGTGAAATGGAAGCGACTGCAATTGGGGAGGTGAAATGGTAATCGAAATAGACTATTTCAAGAACATTTTCAACACACTTCGTAATGCTATTCTCATCCTGGATGAAAATATGGGAGTTGTGTCGGCCAATCGCAGCTTCTACTCTTTTTTTAAAGTCGACGCCGCAAATACCATCGGCTCTCTCTTATACGATCTTGGAAACGGACAATGGGACATCCCGCATCTACGCGTGCTGCTCGAGGATGTACTTCCGAAGAACGAAACCGTTGTTGACTATGAGATTGAACATGATTTTGAGAGCATCGGCCGGAAAAAGATGCTCCTGAACGCCTGCACGATCAAGGAACAGAAGGACGGCCTGCCGATAATCCTTCTCGCCTTTGAGGACATTACCGAGCGAAAGCGACTGGAAGAACTGTTAATGGAGTCGGAAGATCGCTACAGGCGTATTTTTGAGACCGCCAGCGACGGTATTCTCCTTCTCGAAAAACTTGAAGGAAAGATTGCCTATGCTAATCAGGCTGTCGAAATAATGACCGGTTATCCCAAAGAGGAGTGCATTGGGAAAAAACTGCAGGATATCGGAATCTCGATCGATATCACTGATTTTCCGGCGATAATGCACTTATTGGACACGAACGGCATTCTTAATTACGATGATGTTGAGCTGAAATCCAAGACCGGGAACTATATCGAAACAGATATATACTAAGTCGGAACCTGACTACTCGACATCATTGTGCCGCATAACAACATTCTTTATGTCGAAAGAAGCTTCTTATCAGGGTTGGCGACCTTTGTATCGAACGTAATGCCGAACTTACTTTTTTTG
>JAQUHM010000004.1 GCA_028683595.1 Geobacteraceae bacterium
CAATAATTTCAGCTTTATACTCTTCAACAAGTGCTGCAATTGTTGGTTCATTACTTTTAATTGAAAAAGAGAGTTTCATTAATTTCTCTTTTCCTCTTGAATCTGTTATAGTGCGGAGATTATCGAGAATGAGCCGGTTGGAAACCCCGGTAAGCCTTTTATGCTCGACATCATCCATATGCTTGATGTCTGTCAGAACCAGGTCTACATTTTCGAGAATCGAAACAAATGTTTCCCCTGGTACCGATGAGCTGGTTTCAATGGCGGTGTGAATGCCCCTTCGGCGGGATTCTTTCAACGCTGCCTTGAGAAATTCCGGCTGTGCGGTCGGTTCTCCGCCAGAGAAGGTCACGCCGCCGTTGCTCTGTTCATAGAATTTGCGGTCGCGCTCGATCATCTGCATCAATTCCGGCACGGAAAGATAGCGGCCAATAATGTTGATTGCCCCGGCATAGCAAAATTTTGCGCACTGGCCGCACAGGGTACAAAGTTCCCGATCAATGGCCAGTCCTGTTTCTGTCTGTCGGATAGCACCTGACGTGCATACTTCCAGGCATTTATTGCAGGCAACGCAGTTGTTCGAAACGAAGATGGTTTCCGGTTTGGCGGCGAGGGATTCCGGGTTCGAACACCAGTGGCATTTCAGCGGACAACCCTTGAGGAAAACCAAGGTTCGAATACCGCCACCATCGTGAATGGCAAACTTCTGAATATCAAAAACCAGCCCCTTAAGGCCTCCGCCATGATCTCCGATATGGTCGAAATCCAGGACCTTTTCTCTCCAGTTCATGGTTGTTCTCCAGGTTTTCGTTGGTTCCATCCTTCCTCACCCATGACTGAGAAGGAAAGGACGGTGGGTAATCATATGAGGTGAGACCTGCCAGGTTTTCGAAAACCTGGCAGGTCTTTATTCATTAGAAAACCTGCTCGGTGCGGGAGATGATATCGTCCTGCAGCGACTTGTCGAGGGCCGTAAAGAACGCACTGTAGCCCGCCACACGCACCACCAGGCTCTGATAATCGTCCGGCTTCTTCTGGGCTTCGAGCAGAGTGTTGCGATCTATCACGTTGTACTGCACATGGAACCCACCGTTTTTGAAATAGGTTTCGGTAATTGCAATAAGGTTGCGCAAACCCTCCTCACCCTTTACGGCATTGGGATGGAATTTCTGGTTGAGAAGGGTACCGTTGGAAGTGACTTCATGGTCAAGCTTGGCCACAGAGTTAACCGTTGCGGTCGGACCCGAGATATCGAAGCCGCCGATGGGGGAAACGCCGTCGGCCAGGGGAGTTCCTTTTTTGCGGCCGTCCGGAGTCGCTCCGACAACACAGCCTAAAGGCACATTGGCGGATGCCGGATAGAGACCGGGCTGGAACTGGCCGCCACGCGGGTTACGGTACTTGTTGACTTCGCGGCAGTAGATGTTGGCCGACTCGACGGCAATTTCATCTGCGTAGTCATCATCGTTGCCGTACTTGGGAGCACGGTTGATAAGCATCTGGCGGATTTCTTCAGCTCCTTCGAAGTCCTTGTCAAGGATCTCCTTGAGTTCCGACAGGCTAATTGCTTTATCGTCGAAACAGAGCTTCTTGATGGCAGTCAGGGAATCCCCGGCGTTGGCTACGCCAACCCCCTGCGGGCCGCTGAAGTTGTAGATGGCGCCGCCTTCCTGGAGCGACTTGCCGCGACCGATGCAGTCTTCGACCAGACTGGAAAGGAAAGGCAAGGGTACATTTTGACCGTGAGCCAGATCGACCATATTATCAGCGTGGCACATTAGGCCAACGAAATATTCCATCTGCTTGGTGTAGGCAGCCATGACGTCGTCGAAGGTCTGCATCTCGGTTATCACACCGGTCTGCGGACCTACCTGGATGCCGGTGCGCGGGTCATAGCCGTTATTGAGGACCAGCTCGACGACTTTGGCCATGTTGAAGAAGGCAGCATCGTGCCAGCCTTCGGTCTTGCCGCCCACCTGGGGTTCGACGCAACCGATGATGCCGTAGTCGCGGGCGTCTTCCAGGGTTAAGCCACGGGACAGCAAGGCCGGAATGATGGTGCGGTCGCTGAAGTAGGCAGGCACGCCCAGGCCCATGCGGCTGACCTCGGCGGATTTCATATAGAGCACGTCAGGAGTCCCTTCATGGATACGGATCGACAGGGAGGGGGCGTAGAGCTTGGTGTTGGCCGCTGCCTGCAGCAACATCAGGGACAGTTCGTTGGTAGCGTCCTTGCCTTCGCGGTCCTGGCCGCCGACGATGATGTTCATGAACATCGGGTAACCGGCAAAAGCCATGGTTGAAGTTTCGTCGCGCACCTTGTTCAGTCCATTTAGTTTGAGCCACATCAGATCGAGCAGTTCCTGGGCTTTTTCAGGCGGTATGGAGCCTTTGCTGGCTTCGTAGAAGGGATAGCAGTACTGGTCGAAGCGCATCGGGGATATGGAGTGGCCGTTGGATTCCAGCTGGATGACCAGGTGGATAAACCAGAAAGATTGTACCGCTTCCGGGAAGGTTTCCGCCGGTTCGGCCGGAACCTTGCGGCAGATTCGTGCGATTTCCAGCAGTTCGGCCTTGCGGGCGGCATCTTCTTCGACTGCGGCGAGGCGCTCGGCTTCATCAGCATAGCGGTTGGCGAAGGCGATTACTGCTTTGTTGGCGATGATAGTCGATTCCAGAAAGTGCAGGGACTTCATCTGGTGCGCATCGGCATAATCGAATTTCTCCTTGGCTTTTTCCGCTTCGGCAATGACGCTGTTCAGACCTTCGCGCATGACCTTGCCGTAGTTGGCCGAAATGTGGCCGACGCCGTTGAAGTAGTAGTTGCCAACGGTGTAGACGACTGCGTTCTGGGCGTCGAGGGCTTCCGGTTTCATCAAAGCGGTAGCGATCTCTTGGTTGGTCTTGCCTTTCCAGTAGGGGAAAACATCTTTACGCAGGGTCTGCTTGACATCTTCGCTGATCAGAAAGACGTCGGCCGAGCGCTTTGCAAGGCAGTCGAGTTCTGCTTCCAGCCACTCGCAGGAAAATTCGGGATACACGGGGGCAGAGCGGGGCATGCTGCTCTGATTGCCGACGATCAGTTCATCGTCGTCGATGAAGATTGACATTCCCATGAGGATTTTTTCAAGCGCCTTGGCACGACGAGTACTCATGGGAAGACCTTCGGTTTCCTTGTAAGATTCGGTGATGAGCTTGGCCCGTTCGGCGCAGATTTCCGGAGTAGTGGCCACAAATCTGGCCTTGATTTTCTCGATCCGTTCGCTGGGACCGAAGGTAGCAACGGATGGATCTAAACTCAGTTTGCGTGACATGGTTTGTTCCTCCTAAATTTTTGTTGAGTTACGTGTGCGTTTCCGTCTACCACGATACAGACCGCCGGGTTTTATATATGAATCAGTGTGCAGGGCAACGGCTAGCCCCTTGCGATCTTTGCTCACTATTTGATAAAACCGTTCGCCAAGTTGAGAAGCAGGGCTCTCAGAGCAACGGCGCCTGTTGGTGGGTCCACATGACTGCTTCTACCGTTGTCCATGATTGTGCGGGCCATCAATCCCTGCAGCAGTCCTGCCAGACTGGAAATTTCTGTATTTCTCTGGACCCTAACTGCAGGCCAAGAAGTCTCCCCGCTGCAATGCCCCAGGCACGACGAAAGCACCGGCAGCAGAGATGAACTCTTTAGCCAGCATGGGATCCAAAATATTTTTCTCCTGCACCATAATAAAATTTTAACAGTGCTTCACCAATCGTAGACTACCTCTGCCGTTTACGAAGCGATTTTTTGCGCGCACTATACTTATAATAAAGAAACCTGTTTGTAACAATCGCTAGAAGACGCCAATTCTTGTCCCCTTAAATAGTGATATTGGTCCTCACTATTTCCGGAGAACATATTTCACTTTCTTGATGACATGGCTTATGCTATTAATAATTAAAGAGAAAATACGAAACGGGCAGGTTTTTGTTGCTGTACGGTGAGAAAGTTCTGCAAGACTTTCATAGCAGCAGGAGGCGGAAGGAAGAGGAATGGCTCGTAAGAAAATACAAATCCTTGATCTTATCGATAAAGAAATTCTCGAGGAAATCGTCCAGGATTTTACTAAGGCGACGCAAGTGGCGTCGGTCCTGGTGGATTTGGACGGTCAGCCTATCACCCAGGAGCACAATTTCACCAGGTTCTGCAAAGAGTATTGCCGCTCGACTCCGGAAGGACGCGCACGCTGTTATGCAAGTGACCGGTTCGGCGGTGAAGAAGGGAAGAAAACCGACAGGCCTTTTATTTATCAATGCTTGAATGCCGGACTTATGGACAGTGCCACACCAATTATCGTAGAAGGCTACCACGTGGCAACCCTGGTTATGGGACAGGCACTGACGAGGCCTCTTTCCATTGAAGAGGTTGTGGATAGGGCAAAGGAAATCGGCATACAGGATATCGGAGGGTATCTCCGTGCCCTACAAGAAATACCGGTGATGAGTTATGAAAGACTTCAGTCGGTGGTAAACCTCATGTGCACCATCGCAAAAACCATCAGTTCACTGGCAATTCAGAAATACCTGTCGCAGAAAGCCTATCAGAAAAACGTGCATAACATCATCAACAGCGTTTCAGAGGCCATAATATCTACCGATACTACTGGAAACGTTACTTTGATCAACAAGGCGACGGCCACCATGTTGGGCCGTGACCCCCTGTCGATCGTCGGACAACCGATCTTCGATCTTTTCGCCAATCCCGAGGCCTTTCGCGAATTTCTGGTTACGAGAAAGGATCCTGATAGTTACGACACTCCGCCGGTGTTTGATGTGCTTAAACCCAATGGCCAGATCTTTTATGCCCAGGCCTCCTGTCAGGATATTTATCTCACCAAGAAGCAAACGATGGGACTGGTAATCGTGTTGCGCGATGTAACGCAGGAAAAAGAAATCGAAAAGATGAAGGAAGATCTGATCGGCATGCTGACCCACGATATGGGCAATCCGATCCTCTCTATCCAGAGGGTGCTGGAATTGATGCTGGACGGCCATCTGGGTTCTCTCAACGAGAGGGGCAAGGATCTTGTTTCCCTGGCTGTGAACTCGACCCACAAATTGTCCGGGATGTTAGCGAACTTTCTTGATATTTTTCTTGACGAAAGTACCGGCCTTACCCTCTACCTGGTCCCAGGGAATATGGACTCCACCCTTGTAGAAAGTATCCAGCAAGTCGGTTTCTCGGCAGACGACAAGAAAATCACCATTCACTTCCAACCAGGCAGTGCCGGGGTCTGCACGCTTGCCGACTGGAACCGTTTTCAGCGAACCTGCGTCAATCTGCTGGAAAACGCCATCCGCTTCAGCCCGGTGGGAAGTGAAATCTTTGTCAAGGCCAAGCAGAAACACAGCAAGAAACAGGGGGATTTCATCCTGGTGACTATCGATGACCAAGGCAAGGGCATCGATCAGGATAAACAGACCGTTATTTTTGAGAAGTTTTATACCACCAGCGCCCAGGACGGCTATGTACGACGCGGGGTGGGGTTGGGACTGACCTTCAGCAAGCTGGTCGTGGAAGCCCATGGTGGGGAAATCTGGGTGGAGTCGCCCTATCAGGACGACGCAGGGGCGGAGATAACGGGAGGGCGCTTCCGTTTCCGGCTTCCTGTGGAAGCGTCGGGCACCGGTAGTCCAGAGGAGGAAGGGCCATGAATGAAACACCTCCCATAACAGTTTTCATTGCGGACGACCATCCCATCCTGAGGATCGGCCTGAAACTCTATCTCGAATCGAAGCAGCACATTAAAATAGCGGGCGAAGCCGAAAACGGTTTTGACGCTGTCAATGCAATCACCAGTAATCCGCCGGATATCGTGCTTATGGATATTGACATGCCCGGTCTTTCGGGAATCGAAGCCATCCGTGTCTTACGAAAAACGCTGCCTGACCTGAAAATTATCGTACTTTCCACCTACTCGAAAAAAGAGTATGTTCAGGAAGCGATGCTCGAAGGGGCAAGCGGCTATGTGGCCAAAAACACCAAAACCGATGAGCTGATCAAAATCATAGAAGACTTTGCCGAAGGGCGAGAGTGCAATTCGCCGTATCTTTTAAATCAGGCAGTAAAATGGCAAAAGGTGAAGGACGAAAACAGAGATGAATGTGAGCACTGCCTGACCAAAACGGAAGTCCGGGTTTTAAAAAATATCGCTCAAGGGAAAACTAACAGTGAAATTGCTGAGATAAATTTTGTCAGTATCGAAACTATCAAAACCCATGTGCAGAGGGTCTTCAAGAAACTCGGAGTCGGAAACCGTATGGAAGCCGTAGCCTTGGCGCGGGAAAAGCATATCATTTGACATTTTTAAAACATCTTTGAACAATTTTTGAACCGCAAAGAATGCCATGAAAGAGCTTCCTGTTTTGTAGCCGTTACGTCTTTGCGGAGAAAGTACCGTTTTGAGGAAACAAAAAAACCCTCCGCAACCACGCTCCGTGGGGTTGCGAAATACACCTAGCTGACACCGGAGCATTATGCATTTCGGCGGTATCTATGAAGACGAAATAGTCGGCAAAGCCTACGATCGAAAACTTCTGGGCAGGTTTCTCCGCTACCTGCGCCCCTACCGGTGGCTGGTTGTCTGGAGCCTGCTGCTGTTGCCCCTGATCGCAGCGGCTAAACTTGCCCAGCCCTGGCTCATCAAGATTGCCATCGACAGCCATATCACCGTTGGCAAAATGGCAGGACTTCCCCTGCTGTCGTTCTGGTACTTTGCCCTTATCATTGCCGACGGACTCCTGACCTACCTGGAAATCTATCTCCTGCAGTACTTGGGACAAAAGGTCATGTTTGATCTCCGGATGGAGCTTTTCTCCCACATCCAGGGCCTTTCCTCGTCCTTGATGGACAGGACCCCCACCGGCAGCCTCGTGACACGGGTAACGAGCGATGTGGAGGTTCTTGGAGAGATGTTCACCGCCGGCATCATCTCCATTGTCGGCGACATCCTCGTGCTGGTGGGCATTGTGGGTCTCATGCTGTGGATGAATCTGAAGCTTTCTCTGGTCACCTTCATCGTGCTGCCGATGCTCCTTTATATCGTCTTCACCTTTCGCCTCAGGATGCGCAAATCCTTTCGGGAGGTGCGGGCCCGCCTGTCCAACCTCAACTCCTTTCTGGCCGAAAGTATCGGCGGCATGGCGGTGGTGCAACTCTTCAATCGTCAAAGAACCGAGCAAAAAGAATTCACCAGGCTCAACGCCTCTTACCGGGACGCAAACCTTCCGGTCATCACCTGGGACGCGGCACTTTTTGCCTCCGTGGAAGCCCTGTCATCGGTTGCAGTTGGCCTCATCATCTGGTACGGAGGAGGGGAAATCATCCGCGGCACCCTGACCTTCGGCGCCTTGGTTGCCTTCATCCAGTACATGGAAAAGTTTTTTTCGCCTATCCGTGATCTTTCCGCCAAATATTCTATCATGCAGGGAGCAATGGCCGCACTGGAGAGGATCTTCGGGCTGCTGGACGTGGAAAAAAAGGGAGAGAATGTTCAACGAAAAGAAGACCTGCCAGGTTTTCAAAATCTGGCAGGTCTGGATTCCGCCATTGAAACCATCGAATTTCGTGATGTCTGGTTTGCCTATAAAGACGAAGATTACGTGCTGAAAGGATTCAACCTCAAGATCCGGCGGGGAGAAAAGATCGCCCTGGTCGGTGAAACAGGCGGCGGAAAAACCACCGTTACCCGTCTTCTGTCCAGATTTTACGAGGTTAACCGGGGAAGCATTCTCATCAATGATTGTGAAATCCGGAAGATTCCGCTTCCCGAATTACGGGGGAGGATCGGCGTAGTTCTCCAGGAACCGTTCCTGTTCAGCGGCTCGCTGGAACACAATATAACCCTCGGAGATGAGGGCGCGCACCGAAGGATGGAAGAAGCCGCAGCAATGGTGGGAGCAGACCGCTTCATCTTACACCTCCCGAAAGGTTTCTCCGAGGAGGTACGGGAAAGGGGGGTGAATTTTTCGGTGGGCGAACGGCAGCTCATCTCCTTTGCCCGGGCGGTTGCCTTTGATCCGGAGGTCCTGGTGCTTGACGAAGCCACTTCCAGTGTCGACACGGCCAGCGAACGTCTGATCCAGGAAGGTCTGCAGGGTCTTCTGACAGGGCGAACCTCCCTGGTGGTTGCCCACCGGCTCTCAACGGTGCGGGACGCGGACCGGATCGTGGTCATCCACAAGGGGGAAAAAGCGGAAGAGGGGAGTCATGATGAGTTGATGGCGCGCCAGGGGCTCTACTACCGTCTCTATCAGCTGCAGTTCAAAGACTGACGGATTCCCGTTATCACGGGAAAAGAGCGTGCCCGCACCTGTGCGGTGCTAACAAGCTCTTTTCATTGGCCATGGTTCTCGATCCCGAATAGGGACAGAAGAAATATCCACCGGAGTGAAGCTCCGCAGGAAAGCCACTAGTTTTTGAATGCCTCGAATGCCTCAAGATAATTATGAAGCACCCGACTGCCCTCACCGTCGAATTCCAGAAATTCGATCCCGGCGCTGAAAGTCTTGTCATCCCGCTCTTCCGCATGCTTGACCAAACCCTTTAAGTCTACCAGGTCCTCTTCCAGACCGATCGTAATCAGCAGTACCTGGCCCGGTTCGAACTGGAGATGTGTTTCCAGCAGGATTCCTTTTTCGCTGATATTGAGAGTCCTTCCCATGGCGCGGGTTACTATCTCTCCCTTTTCATCAACGAGAACATAGTCGAGCAGATTCAGTGACTCCATCCGTACATAGCGTCGATCGCTGTTGCTCATCCTTTCCCCCTCTATGGTAAATCCGAAATATCCGGTTGAAAATGTCTATCGCTTGCAACAGATGGCATCCGAAATTTGTGAACTCTTGATGACGTACGAACATGACTCAAAAAAACATCAGTTTCATATACCACATTTTTTCCTGCCTCACCATATGTAATCCTTTGCAATTTCCCTTTTATCATTTCCGAAAAGGACATGGAACACCCGGAGCTTCTTCAGTTTCTGAGGCGACAGGGAGCCGAGGGGAATATAAACGATCTTCTTCCCGACCCGGGCCGCAATCTGTCTGAAACAGCTCCTGGGTGGGCGTGCCGCCACATAGACGACATGTTTTTCCCGTGAATAGTCCAATGCAGCCAACAGCAGTACTTCCGCTTTATCCCGGGCAAAGGAATAGTCGCTGTCCTGCCAGACATCAAACATTCGGCGGGGAGGGTAGGAGAGCAGGAATCCGCCGTATTCGCAGCGACAGATCCCCGGACCCACCACGTTGTCAGCCGGTTCGGTGCCGTAAAAAGCCATGTCCGACTCCTGATCGTGCTCACCGAGCCAGGTGGTCAGGTAGGGGAATTTCTTCCCTCCGCGGTCTTGGTCAAAGATCACGACCAGGCTTCCTACTCCCCCCTGGACACGAAGATTTTCCCGCACATAGATCTTTCCCTGGTGGTGGTTGCGCAGGGTTTCCCGCATGTCGATGCCATCCAGCAGCGATGAAGAAAAGGCTTCGACGCGGCTCTGTTCCTCGGAGAGCTGCTTTGCACCCTTTTTTTTGAGAAAGCGGCCATAGTCTTCGATGATCAGATCTTCCGGTGGATACGAGCAGATGGAGGGGTTATCAAACCCTTCCAACCATTCGCCGGGCCGCTTTTCCCGCTTCCGCTTCAGAAACTGTAGGGGCGAGAGCCCCTTGCCCGGCTGCCGGGAACGGGGTCGAAAACGGATTCGCCTGCTGCCTCCGGCAATATCCTCGGGCCGGAGTCTGATGGTGGGCAGGTCCGAATCCAGCTTCTGCCACGGATAAAAGCTGGCAAGTCGGTAGAATGCATAGGCGAAATTGTCGTCAATGCAGCCGCGAGCCGCAGCCAGCATTTGAAAGAGATCGGGCAGAAGCCGGCCCATTACCAGCGCATAGTTGCGGGAAAAACGAAAAAAGGCCCGCTTCTGCCAGACATGAACAGGCTCTCCGGTTTCCTGCCGATAGTGCCGTGCCGCTTCCCGGAAAAGCCGGAAAACCACGCGCTGCCGATCCAGTCCTTCCCCGGCCCGCCCCACATGATGAGCGCTCCGCACCATCGCTTCGAAGAAAATCTCTTCCTCAGGCACCTCCCTTTTACCCCCTGCGATCAGTTCGAAAGCATTCCAGCTCTTCCTGAGGGAAGGACCTGCAACGGAAGGTTCCGGCGGAAGCGGACCCCGATGCAGCTCATAGAGGGAGGATAGGAAAGAATATTCCGCCAGTACCTCCCGGCACGACTCGGGATGAAGATTATAGAGGGAAATGCCCAATCTTTTTACCCTTTCCAGCGGGGCCGCCTGGGAAAGATCGTAATACCCCTTCAGCCTCTCCAGGTGGGCCATGCCGCATACCAGGAGAATCCGGTTGAAACGGGCCGACAACTGCTGGAGTCGGTAGGCCATACCTCTCTCACGGAGAAGATCTTCTCGTCCCGGCACAGACTTTCCGAAAACCTTCCGATATTCTCCGTAATAGGCGCTGAGTCCAATGCGCCGGACTGCATAGGAATCGGGAAATGGCTCCTCATGGCTGGGATAGCCTTCCACATCCACATCGATACAGTGGAGCGGGATATCCCGCTCTCCGGCCAGACGGGCCGCTTCCACAAGCGGATCGGCCGGCTCGATGAAGAGGAAGATTGTCTCGCCCCCGTCAGCTGGATGTCTCCCGGAGCTATCCAGCTCGTACCTGAGAACTGAGATTTCCGGCAGTCGTCGCACCGCTCGCAGAAAGTGAGCCTGGAGGGTAGGGGGAAGCTCGATGGCGATACAGTCAGGTTGCAGCCGATTCACCGCTTGACGTACGAGCGTGGCAAATTCCATCGTGTAATGGAGAACCGGCAGCGCATGAACAGGGCCGAATTTTTCCAGGTAGAGTCTCTGGGGCATGATTAATTCCGCGTTGTCAGGTTAGATAGTGAAGAGCCTCATCTCCCAGGATTCTCATCACCGCCAGAGGGAATATCTCCTCCCGCTCTCCACCCGACGCCTTGAGCATCTTCAAGGCATAGCGGGCAATATTGATGCCGTCGCGAACCGAATAGAGCTCGTCAGCGGCATGGGCACGCTGAAGGAAATTCACCACATAGGCCAGGATGGCATCATCGGCAAAGGGAAGGTTTTCCTTCAGGATGAGCAGTTCTTCGTCAGCTTCGGGAAAGTCGATATAGATCTGCGGCTGGAGTCGGGAATGGATGTATTCGGGAATTTCGAAGGTGGATGAGTCCTCATTCATGGTAACTACGATACGAAAGTCCCGGTTAGCCCGAATCGTCAGACCGGTAATAATGGATTCCACGTAGCGCCGGTCATCCAAAAGGGGTGCCAGGGATGCCCAGGCTTTTTCGCTCATCCGGTTCCCCTCGTCGAGGATCAGCACGCCACCCTTGAGCATGGCAGTGACCAGGGATGAGGCAGCGTACTGGATCCGGTTATCCGGCCCAACCACCGGGGTCACGATCAGGTCCTCAGGCCGGGTATCCATGGTAGCCTGGAAAAGGAATACCTCCCGACCGAGCTTTTTCGCAGCCGCATAGGCAAGGGTGGTCTTACCGACACCAGGCTTGCCGATCAGTCGCGGATTAAAGGGAATATCCTTGTCATCGATCACCATCCAGGCAGCCAGCAGTTGCTGGAGGATCTCTTCCGGACCGATCCATTTCAGCGGCAACTCCACCGCATGGGCAAGGGAAAGAGAAATGTCGTCAATCGTTACACGTTCCATAGTACCTCCATAGTTTCCATCCGGAAACTCCGGATGTGAAACTATTGGTAATCAATCCGGAAAAACGGAATTTTTCACTCAGCCGTCGGCCGACCCCTTCGGGGCACCTTCAGGTCCGACTCGAATTGCTTGTTGTCTGCTTGCCAAGTAAACCCGCGGATTGACAACGCCAGAACGGAAAAGAACCGTTTCCGGATGAAATTCCTCAGGTAAGGATTCTGTTGTAGCATACCGGGCAGAATAATTGCAAACGCTGCAGTTTGGCCGTATACTTGCCTCAACTTTTCTGTACAGACCATTGAATCAAGTCAAACAGAAAAACGCAGATACGGCAGGAGGTTCTCAACTGCCGAAAATTCATAATTCAAGATAGGAGACGTCCATGGTCACCATTGACGATCTGAAGCGGCATTACCTTTTTTCCGATGAGGATACCGAGCTACTGACCTCGTTTCTCCCTCATGCGGAAGGAAATAAAGTCAAATTGGCCGATGATCTGTACGATTATCTCCTCGGTATGCCGGAAACCGCCGTATTACTTCAGGATGACGCCGTTTTACAGCGGCTGAAGAAAACCCATCAAACCTGGTTCATTGCCCTCTTTTCCGGAAAATTCGACAACCACTATCTGCGAACTCTAGAAAAAATCGGTCTTGCCCATGTAAGGATCGGTCTGAACGCACACTTCGTTAACTGCGCCATGAATTTTGTCCGGCAAGCGGTGACGAACCTCATCCGGGACGCCTATCCTGATAGAGAGATCCGCCGCAGGCTCACCGATGCCACCGAAAAGATCCTGGATATCAACCTGGATATCATGAGCGCCTCATACCTGGAAGAAGAGCTTAAAAAAGAGTTCGTCTCGCACCGTCTGGAGTCAAAGCTGATTCAGGCAACGGAGCGGTTCACCTACGGCCTGAACCTGATATTGGTCATGGCCCTGGCAGGAGTCTCTCTCTCCGTAGTTGCCCTGTTTGCCTGGGACCTCTTGCATATCTTCCGGGGTGACATTGAAAAGGGTATCCTGAGCGCGCTCGGAACACTGCTTATTCTCTGGATGATGATTGAACTGATGGGAAACGAGATCAAGAACCTGAAGGGGGGAAGGTTTAATATCCTGGTCTTTATCGGGGTCATCATGGTCGCCCTGATTAGGGAGATCCTCATCTCCACCCTGCGCCACGATGCCCTGGAAACCCAGGTCTTCCTGGCAGGAACCCTTCTGATCCTTGGAATTGTCTACTTCCTGGTAGCGAAAAGCCAACCGGAAGGGTTAGCACGCTGATAGCGTCGGACACCAACCCTTCCATACAAATGTGCTTTATGAGAGTGATGTCCTCACCAGGTCGGCAAGACAGTCGATAAACAGGGGAGAAGTATTGAGGGAAGGAGCACGGCGGAAATTCGCAAATCCTCTCTCCTTCGCCAATGCAGCATACGTAACGTCGATCTCAAAGAGGGTTTCGATATGGTCGCAAACAAAGGAGACAGGAACCATAAGAAGATTCCGGCAACCCTCCGCTGCCAGCAGGGTAATGGCCTCTTCGGTGGACGGCTCCAGCCATTTTACCGGTCCCGCCTTTGACTGGAAGGCCAGCCGATACCTGTAGTTCGGGAACCGCTGCATCACCAGCTGCACCGTCTCTTCCACCTGGGAAAGGTACGGGTCGCCACTTTCGATGAAGGAAACGGGCAGGGAATGGGCCGAGAAGAGCAGGGTGACCTCTTCCCCCTCTGGGAAGAAGCCAATACCTTCTTCAAGGGTGCGGGCCAGGGCCGCGATGTACAGGGGATGATTGTGAAAGCTCTCGATACAGGAAAGGGGAAATTTCACCCCGGAAAGGGCAAGCACCCTTCGCAGCTCGTTGAAACTGGAACCGGCCGTGGCGCGCGAGTAATGGGGGTAGAGAGGCAGGGCGAATAGGCGAAAAATGCCCTCCTTTTTCACGGCAGCCAGTGCATCGATGGTCGATGGCCGCCAGTAGCGCATGGTCGGGAAACAGCGAAACCCCTGACCGAGCTTTTCCTCCAGCGCAAGCGCCTGGGCTGAAGTCAGCTCCCGGATGGGGGAACGGCCACCGATCTTTTCATACTGGGCCTCCACCTTTGGTGCCCGGCGACGGGCGATCCAGCGGGCAAGGACCGGCTGGAAAAAAGCAGGGCCAAGTCGGATAATGTCCCGGTCTGAAAAGAGGTTCAGGAGAAAGGGCTCCACGGCATCAAGAGAATCGGGCCCCCCCATCTGGAGAAGAAGAATGGCGGTCTTGTCGATCATGGCAGCAATTTCCCCGCTGAAAGTAAGCAACCCCGGCCCCCTCCTGAGCCAAGAAAGGCGACCGGGGTTGTCAGGTGCACGTTTGAAAGTTCGTCTGAAAATGCTCCCCGCCAGGTAAAAACCAGGGGAAGAATGTCGATCAGGACTTCCGTGACAGCCGATGGACACACTCTACCATGTGGATGGCGTTTTCCGGCGGCACCGTGGGCAGGATTCCGTGTCCAAGGTTGAAAATGTGGCCGGGTCGGTCCCCATTTTCATCAAGGACCCTTTTCACTTCTGCCTCAATGAGCTCTTTTGGTCCATAAAGCACCGTTGGATCCAGGTTCCCCTGGACGGCCATGCCGGGGCCGAGTTCATCTCGCGCTACGCCCAGATTAACATGCCAATCAAGGCCCATTACGTCCCCTCCCGCCTTCCGGACGCTCTTCAGCATCGTCCCGGCACCTTTCACAAAGTGAATCACCGGAACATCCGTTCCCAGAGCGGAAATCACCCGTGAGGTATAGGGCAACACATATTTTTCATAATCACTCGGCGAAGGAATCCCTCCCCAGGTGTCAAACACCTGGATCGCCTGGGCGCCGGCTGCAATCTGCGCCTTCAGGTAGGCGATCAGCATGTCCGTTATCTTGTCCATCAGCGCGCCATAGACCTCGGGAGCGCAATACATCATCTTCTTGATGGCAGCGAAATCCTTGGAACCTTTGCCTTCGACCATGTAACAGGCCAGGGTAAAGGGTGCGCCGCCAAAGCCGATCAGGGGAACGCGCCCCTCGAGTTCCCGGCGGAGAATGCGAATGGTCTCCAGAACGTAGGGGACATCCTCCTCCATCTCGGGGATACGAAGGGCTGCCACGTCGGCCGCGCTTCGCACCGGGCTCTCGAACACCGGCCCGGGAACGAAATCGAGTTTCAGGCCCATTGGTTCCACCGGCGTGAGGATGTCGGAAAAGAGGATTGCTGCATCAACATTGAGAATGTCGATCGGCTGAATGGTTACCTCAGCGGCCAGTTCCGGAGTCTTGCAAAGCTGAAGGAAGGTGCACTTCTCCCGCACTTTCATATATTGGGGCAGATAACGGCCAGCCTGGCGCATCAGCCAGACCGGTGTCCGGTCAACCGGAAGGCCCCGGCAAGCATCGAGAAATCGATTATTCATCAAGCAACTCCTTTTCGATTAGGACAGACCTGCCAGGTTTTGAAAACCTGGCAGGTCTTTGTAAGTCAGTATTCTTGAAGTATAAAAATCCAGAAAGATCTCACCTTTTTCGCATTTTCACCGGCACGTAGTTGCAGAACGGCTCCTCTGCCAGGTAGTCACCGTACACAGCATCGGCCCGGGCCCGACAACCGCCGCAGACGTTGAGAAACTCACACTCGCCGCACTTTCCTTTGTAGCTCTTGAAATCACGCAACTCCCTGAAAAGGGTGGATTTTTCCCAGATTTCCCGGAACGGGGTCTCTTTCACGTTGCCGGCGATGCGGGGGAAGTAGGAACAGGGCTTGACGTTGCCGAAGCAGTCGATGAGGCAGATTGACTGGGCCGCGATGCAGCCCTTGCCGCCACCGGTGGAAAAGCTCAGGGAGCGCCGTTCGAATGTAACCCCCTCTGCCTTGGCTCGCTGGGGGGCAACCCGATAATAATGGGGCGCGCAGGTCGGGCGCATCAGGATGGCGTCCTCGTTCTTCTCCTGCTGGTAGTGCCATTCCAATATTTCCTCGTAATCTTCCTTGGAAATCAACTCGCTCATGATCTCCTCGCCGCGACCGGTGGGAACGATCATGAACATATACCAGGCAGTAGCGCCGAGGGACTTGGCCAAATGGAAGACTTTTGGAATGTCAGCCTGGTTCCTCTTCGTGAAGGAAGAATTTATCAGAAATTTCTGCCCATTCCGCCGAAAGGTTTCTGCTGCCCGGATGACACCGTCAAAAGCGCCAGGACACTGCCGGAAATCGTCATGAATGGCCGCACTGCTCCCGTCTAGGGAAAGTGACACCATCTTGATATCAACCGCCCGCATCTTCCGGCACACCTCGTCGTCCACCAGTGCCCCGTTGGTGGCCATGCACATGCGCAGACCCAGGGAAGAGCCGAAGTCAGCCAGCTCGAAGATATCTTTCCGCAGGAGCGGCTCTCCGCCGGAGAGAACCACAACCGGCTTGGAAAACCGGGCTATCTCCGTCAGAAGGTTTTTCCCCTCTTCGGTGGTAAAATCTCCTTCCGATGATTCCTCATCAGAGGAACAGCGGCAGTGGACACATTTCAGGTTGCATTTCTGGGTAACTTCCCAGGCAATCCATTTGGGAACGAATTCTTCCTTCATTCTAACTCCGGTGATAAATTTCCGGGAAGAGGGGCTCTTCCGCAGTTGGTTTTACAGTGTACCACAAATAATACAAAAATTGGCAGTGGGAGGTTTCCGGAGTGAACAGTAGAAACCTTCGACTGCCAATGTGGAAATAGTCCCTTTGGGGATTAGGGTCTCCAGTTTGCGGTTGCCGCCGCCTCAGGGATTATACTAACTGCGGGCATCTGACCATTTCCCGCGCCCGCCTGATGATCTTGCTTAGCGTCTGCCCGTCAGCCTGTTTTTCCGCAATATGGGCCTTGCACCCTTGTAGAAGTTCCTCAGCCAGAGTATCCAGAACCAGCCATCGCTCCAGCGGCATGACCGGCATGCCGTCCACCAGATCGCTCCCCAGCCACTCGGCGATCCCGCCCAAAACCTGTCCTGCCGCCTCCTTGCCACCCGCTGCCTCGGCACGGAGAAACCTCTCCGCCCAGTCGGCAATGTCTTCCGCCAGAACAGAAAAGAGATCTTTCGTCTTTCCCCCTTCGCAAACCATCTCTCCTACTCCTCGATTTTTCGGTTGAAAACCCAGACGGCAAGAACGAATGACACCGCAGCCGTCACTATCAGGGTAAGGCAAAACTGGGCATCAACGAATCCCCGTAACAGTGCGAGCCGGGCGCCCTCGAAAATGGCTGTCGTGGGTAATGCCCTGACAAAAGGAAGAACCTTTTCCGGATAGGAAGAAAGTGGGAAGAAGATCCCGGACATGAAGATCAGAGGTACTATAACCACACCCTGGACCCTGCCGATATTTTCCGGCTTCTCGATGACGGTACCGCAGATGGTGCCGACACAGGAAAAGATCATCGAACCGAGGGCGATAAATAGCAGATAGGTAAGAAAATGGGCAAAAGGAAAACGGAACGGAGTAAACAGAAAGATAACACCAGCCACGGCAATCCCTTTAATAGCCCCGAGGGAAAAACCGGACATGATCTTGCCGATGACGATATCATACACCGTGATGGGCGTGACCCGGTACTCCTCGATAGTCCGCTGCACTTTCCGGTGGAACCACATGCTCCACGAGCCTTCATCGAAAGCGGCGCTGACTGCCGTCATGGAAATGAGGCCCGGCGCAATAAACTGGGCATAGGGGATTCCATCCACATCGGAAATATAGCCCCTGAGTCCCACACCAAAGGCCAGGTAAAGGGTAATGGGATAGGCAATGACCGCCACGAGCTCGGAAAAGACACTCCTGCGCAGTACCCACATATCCCTTCCCCAGATGGTAAACGCTCCTCTAAACATAAAAACTCCTCAGCTGTTCAATGTTCAACGTTTTTCTTGGTCTCGTTAATATCTGGCTCCCAGAGGAAGAACGGAACTGCCTATAAACGGTGCAAAACATTGACACCAAGACAATGTTATTTCAGTTTACAACCTTGAACATTGAACCTTCTTCACTCACGCACTTTCCTGCCGGTAAGTTCAAGAAAAACCTCTTCCAGGGAAGGCTCCTGCAGACAGATCTTCTTGATGTCGCTGCTACCGATGCTGTCCATCAACGGTTTCAGATACTCTTCTCCCGGCAACGACAGCCGGAAGACCCCACCCCGGCGTTCGAAGGATTCGATAAATGGAAGCGAACGGATAAGCTCCTCGTAGCGGTCGGTATCAGCCCGGAATTCCAGTTCGTAGATATGGGAATGGGCAAAGGCCTCCTTGAGCTGCTCGGAGGTTCCATCAACCAGGATCCTGCCATGATCCATGATCACGATGCGCTCGCAGAGTTCCTCTGCCTCGTCCATATAATGGGTGGTGAGAAAGATGGTCATCTTCGACCGCAGTGACTGGACATAATCCCACAGGGCCCGGCGCGATTGGGGGTCGAGACCCGCTGTTGGTTCGTCAAGGAAGAGGACATGCGGGTTATGAACAAGAGCTCGTGCTACCACGAGACGCCGCTGCATACCGCCTGAGAAGGTGTCGGGAAAATCGTGCTGTCGCCCGGCCAGACCGATAAGCTCAAGCAGTTCGTCGATGCGGGGGTTGAAATCCCGGGGACGCATGCCGTGCATGCGGGCATGGAGGGTCAGATTTTCGCGGGCGGTCAGGTAGCGGTCGAGATTGTTTTCCTGGGGGACAACGCCGATGAGTCTGCGTACCTCCTTGCCATTCGCCTGGATGTCATTTCCTTCGACCGATGCAGACCCCGAGGTGGGGCGCATAAGGGTTGTCAGGATCTTGATCAAGGTTGTCTTTCCCGCTCCGTTCGGCCCGAGCAGGCCGAAGATCGTTCCTGAGCGCACCTCCAGGGAAAAGTCGTCCACGGCCCGCAGTCCACCATAAAGTTTGGTAATATTCTGGATAGAAATTGCATTTTCCATAGTTTGGATCCGAATGATCTTTAGCTAAAGGGTATTACGGCAGCGTAAAATAAAAAGTCGCACCCTTGCCGACCTCGCCTTCGCCCCAAAGCCTGCCACCATGGCCTTCCACGATACGTTTCACCGTGGCGAGCCCTATACCGTGGCCGGAAAACTCCTCCTCGGAATGGAGGCGCTCAAAGGGTATGAACAGGGCGTCGGCACGCTGCATAGAAAAACCGACACCATTGTCACGGACAAAATAGACCTTCTCTCCTTGCTGATTCTGACAGCCGAACTCAATGACTGCCGCTTCAGTTTTCGAGGTATATTTCCAGGCATTAGAAAAAAGATTTTCCAGGGCAATCTTGAGGAGCCGTTTGTCACCATCCACGAAGAGGTCCGGCTCAATGATGATTTCCACCGACCTTTCGGGCTCCCTCTGCCTCACATCAGCCGCCAAGAGAAACAGCATCGTGCTGAGATCTACTCTTTCCCGTTGGATCGTGCTTCGGGAAAGGGTGGAAAGCCTGAGAATTCCATCAATCAACCCCTCCATGCGCTTTCCGGCAGACTGAATCCTCTCCAGGTAATAGCGACCATTCCCATCGAGGCGATCAGCATACCTAGTGACAAGTTCGCGGGAGAATCCTTCCAGTATCATAAGTGGCGTATGCAGGTCATGGGACACTGAATAATTGAAGGCTTCCAGTTCGCGGTTGGCTATTTCCAGTTGAGCAGTCCGTTCAGCAACCCTTTTTTCCAGTTCGGCGTTCAGGAGGCGGATGTCATCTTCCGCATGCTTTCGCTTTTCCTCGAGACTGATTGCACCGGCAACTATTCCCAGCAGCTGTTTTTCATCTTCACTGGGGAGATAGTCTTGCTAGTAAACGACGCAGAGTGTGCCGATATTTACCCCTCCGAAGGAAACCGCTTTGCCGATGTAGGTTTTAAGTTTATAGCGCATGACATTCGGGTCAGTTTGGGCATAGGAGGTCGAAGGGAGGTCCCTCAGCACCCAGATTTTTTCGGAACTGCCGTTAATCACGTCACTGCAGATATGACCCTCCGGCCTTTCCTTAAGAGGGAAGTCAGGCGGGGTGTGCCATTGGCCCACCGATTTAAGCCAGTCATTTTCGAGCCGGTTGTAGAGTGCACAACTTGCGTGCAGCTGTTCTCCGCAGAGAGCCACCAGACTCTTGATATTCTCATCCGCATCGGTACCGAATTCCAGGAGAACCTCGTTTATTTTTGCCAGCCGTTGCTCGGAGCGCTTCCGTTCGGAGATGTCCCGGATATGCTCGATGACCAGAACCACGTTTCCGGAATCGTCGAACACCGGATAAGCATGAGCCTCAACGTACCCGATCCTGGGATTGATTTTTTCTAAAAAAACTGTCTTGCCCGTCCGGAATGCCTCCAGGACATGGCATGGTTCGCATGGCTTGCCCATGCCGGGATAATAGGCATCATAACAGAAGGAGTGTCCTTTGCGCTGTTCAGGGGTGACATAATCGTAGCCACCATGCCAGTTGCTGTATAGAATCTGCAGATCCCGGTTCTGAACGGAAAGCAGGTCGGGAATTGCATCAAAAATCCGATGAAGAAGTTCCTCTGACCTGCTCAGGGAATTTTCGATCCTTTTCCTGTCGGTAACATCAACCAGGACTCCGGCAATCCCGGTAGTTTTTCCCCTTTTATCCCGCACCGGTTCCACGGACAACTCAAGGAAGAACTCCTCTCCTTGGTGGGAAAGGGATACCTCTTCTTTGATGAGCGTAATACCGCTGAGCGCCCGTTTCTTCAATTCGGTCAAACGATCAGCGTTTTCCGAAGAAAAGAGCTCATCATCGGTCTTTCCGATAACGTCTTTGCCCTCCATTCCCGGTAATGGATTACATATCCTGGTATAGCATAATTCACTGTTTTGGAAAAAAATGGAGAGCGGGGAATTCCTGATAGGCCGCAGGATCTTCTCCTCTTCTTCCTGAAAGCGGTTTCTATCAACGTGATGATCTCTCATGCCCCCCCCTTTTGAAATAGGGTATCATTTTACCGGCATCAGGCTCCTGACAGTTCCTCCGGAACCATAGGGAACAAAACAGTAAAGACACTCCCTTTCCCCAGATCGCTCTCGGCCCAAAGCAACCCGCCATGGGCATCCATCACCTTGCGGCAAAAAGCAAGCCCAAGACCGGTACCCCTGATCTTTCCTTCTCTGCGGTTTCGAGCCTGTACGAACTTGTCAAATATACTGCCGAGAGCATCCCCGGGAATGCCTATTCCGGTGTCGCTCACATCAATCTTGACAAAACTCCCCCTTTCAGGGATCAATTCCGTCTGATACGTTCCGGGCGGGATGCGTTCCCGAATTCCTGTCAGATCTTTTACCACCCCGGCAGAGAGATTAACCTTTCCACCTTCCTCGGTAAATTTGAACGCATTGCTGAGGAGGTTTCCAAAGAGGCGGCCTACCTTGTTTCGGTCAAGCCGCAGGGGTGGGAGATCATCCGATATCTCAGCAATAAGAGTAATATCGGAACGTTCGGCAAGGGCGCGGAACGAAGCAAGGGACTTGCGGAGGATTGCTCCCAGGTCCTCCTCAGTAAAGGCCAGAGCCATTTTCCCGGATTCGAACCGATAGACGTCGAGAAGTGTGTCTATCATTTCCACTATTTCACCGCAACTCTCGGTGGCAGAGTCCAGATATTCCTTCTGTTCATCGTTAATTGCGCCAAGGCGACTTTCCCGTACCAGGTCGACTGAACCCATAACGGCAGTCAGGGGAGTCTTCAGATCATGGGTGAGCATACTGACGAATTCCTCCCTCTCCCGCTCCAGAGCTTTGAGATGAGAAATATCACGGAGTATCTCCACGCTCCCCACCAGCTTGCCTGAGGCACTAAACAGAGGGGTTGCGCTGGAGAGAACAGGAATAATCCGGTCGCGGGCATGAATCGAATGGCTGACATCAAGACAGGGAGACAGGGTCCGAAGGACAACTTTGCAGGGAAGGCGGGCAGGAGGCAGGTCAGAAGGCATGAGATCCTCAATCGGCACTCCGAAGGGAGATTCGAGATCAATAGCGAGGGCATTCGCTGTTGCCTGGTTAATGCTGATGACACGACCTTCACTATCAGTCGCCACCATCATGTCAGCCATTCCCGCAAGAATTGCCGCCATTTTTTTTCTTTCTTCCTCCAGCTGATTCTGGAGAAAAAGGTTTTCCTTCCTGGTTTTGTTGAATTCTAGAGCCCTCCCGACTTTTTTTAACAGATCCTCGGCCGAAAAGGGCTTGGCGATATAATCAAGAGCCCCCTTTTTCATGCTCTCCACAGCAACATCTTCGCTCCCGTGGGCAGTCATCATCACCACCGCCATTTCCTGCAATGCAGGACCAAGATGCTCAAGAACCTGAATACCATCAAGCTTCGGCAGCTTTATGTCCAGGAGGACAAGGGAGAACTCTTCCCGATGAAGCAACTCAAGGGCCTCTCCTCCATCCTTTGCACGGATCGTATCGTATCCTGCATCTTCCAGCTGAAGTTTCAGAATCAGCGCAATATCGGACTCATCATCGACGATAAGAATTCTCTCTCTTGTCATATATTCTCCCCACAGACATGAACCGTAAAACTAAAGATATTCCCGCCTGCCTTTCCTGCTTGATAGCTGATCCTGCCATGATGCCTCTCAATAATTTCCTTGCAGATGGCAAGCCCGAGTCCGGTTCCCCCGAACTCCCTGGCCTGGCCTCCCCGCAGCTGTGGAAATTTCTGGAATAGCATTTCGCGGTCTGCCCGCTCAATCGTTTTTCCTTCATCTATAACGGATACCTGCATGAAATTTCCATCCCTCTGTGCAGTCACGGTAACTGTCTTTCCCGGAGGTGAAAACTTGACGGCATTGGAAAGCAGGTTTGTCAAAACCTGGATGAGGCGGTCATGATCTCCCAGAACAGGAACCCCCGCTAGAGCGACCGAGTTTACCAGCTTTACATTTTTTTCCCGGGCAAAAGAAGCAAGCTCCTCAAGAGAATAGGCAACAAGGCTGTTTATGGACTCGGGTTTCACATTGAGATCGACCCTGCCGGCTTCAATCTTGGATATATCGAGTATATCATTGATCAGGCGGATCAACCTGTCGGTATTCCGGTGACAGACCCTGATCAACTCCCGTTCCGTTTCAGTCAAACCTTCACCCTTGCCAAGAATGAGCTGGAGGGATCCTTTCATGGAGGTAAGGGGTGTCTTCAACTCATGGGAAACCGTTGATATGAATTCCGTTTTCATCCGGTCCACCTCTTCTTCATGGGTTACGTCACGAATTGACATGACAACACCCGCAAAATCCAGAGATTGATCAAGGAAAGGGGAAAGGGAGACCCGAAGTTTCTTCCTCCCGACATTCACTTCTTTCTCATTCCCAACCAGCAGGTCTTCGTTTTTCACCTCGCGCATACTCTGCACCAACTGGTGGAATTCTCCCTTCATGTCGATGTCTTCCACATGGCGGCCGATCATTTTATAGGGAGCGATTCCAAAAATCCTCTGGGCAGCGGAATTGAACAGGATCACCCGGTTATTTCCATCCGTTACCACAATCCCCTCGGCCATACTCGCCAATATTGCTTCAAGCCTGCCTTTTTCCATCTCCAGCTCCGCTGTCCGATCTTTGACATTGGACTCAAGAAGCTCATTCATCTCATAGAGACAGCGGTTGAGCATTTCCAGGTCAAAGGTCTTGTGCCTGATCGTTGTGTCTCTCTCGCGGAGTGCGTCGGCCATCTTGTTAAATGAATCCGCAAGCATTTCGAATTCACCCGTTGCATCGATAGCCACGCGAAAGTCAAGATTGCCTTCTTCAATGCACTGGACACCCTTGGACAACTCCCTCAGGGGAGATGCCAACCAGCGTGAAGAAAAATAAGCAATGATGAAAGCAAGTACGGTGGCAAAAATCCCCGAAGCCATGGTGTCGCTGAAATAGTCGCGACGCATGGTATTGAAATGCTCTTTCGAAAGGGCTACTGAGAGGGCGCCGATAAACTCTCCCTGTGAGTTCGTGATTGGTTCGAAGGCGGTCTTGTACAGTGTTTTGCCAAATTTTAATTCTCCACGGTAGGTTTTCCCTTTTTGTAACAACGGGAGAATTTCTTTGGCTGTCGCCGCTGGAATGACAATATCCTCATTCGAACCTTTAATAAACGTAAGGTTCTTGAGGGCAATGCCGGTTTCAAGATCATGCCCCAAAGCTTCCTGAACTTGGTTGGGAATTATGCTGCTGATATTGACGGGAACCGCTGCAACCATGGCTCCGAGCAGCGCACCAGTTTCATCCTGTATCGGATAAGCAACCGCTGCCGCAAGCACGGATTCACCGGGTTGTCCGGAAAAACAGGACGACTCTCCTTCCCGGCAGAACATGTTGCTGTCGTTCAACTCAAAGGAAAGTACCACCTCTCGCTTCCTGAACGCTGTATTCACAAGGCCTTTCAGCGCGGATTGGCCGGTTTTGTGATTGTCCAGGCTTGTGATCACTCTTCCTTGCGGATCGGTAAATGAAGCAAAGGTGAGAAAAGGAAGGGTATTTTGAATGCTTTTCAGAACCCCGAAAAGCTCCTTCGCGTTTCGCTGCTGCAGGTACTTTTTCACATGGGGCCGTGATGAGGGAAAGAGAAGGACGTATCGGAGCTGGTTCGCCCCGCTAAAAAGCTGATAGCGGATGAAACGGAGATTAGTATCCAGTTCTCGGGCAATTCTGTTTTCAAAGGTATTTTCTATGCTGTGGATGGTAAGGAAAAGGAGGATTATGTAGGAGACAAGAATGGCCAGCAGGATTGAAAGAAAAAGTTTCACGCGTATGGAAAGGTGAAAATTCATGGGTGCCGGCCTTGATGAAGGGACAGATGGTGTCCCATGCGGTTAGTTCGCCGGAATTAGCCGCATAGGACACTAGGTCCCCTCACCGATAAGTTTTTCCCTGTTGGTTTCAACTGTTTTTCCCGAATTCCATGCCTTCCGCCTTCAGCTCGCGGGTCATCAGGTCCGTCATCGCCTGATGGGGCGATTTATCTTTGTAAAGTACTTGGTATACCTGTTCGGTTATGGGCATTTCAACGCCGAGCTTTTGAGCCAGGTGGTAGGCTGATTCCGTTGTTTTCACACCCTCGGCCACCATGTGCATCCCGGCAAGTATCTCGGTAAGTTTCTTCCCTTCACCAAGCTGCATGCCGACCGTTCGGTTCCGCGACAGATCGCCGGTACAGGTAAGCACCAGGTCGCCCATTCCGGCCAAGCCGGCAAAAGTTGCAGACTGACCTCCCAGTGCCAGCCCCAAGCGGGCTATTTCCGCCAGTCCCCGGGTAATAAGGGCAGCTCTCGGGTTGTAGCCAAGGTTCATGCCATCGGAAATTCCCGCAGCAATGGCAATAACATTTTTGATGGACCCGCCAAGCTCCACGCCCACCATATCGCTGTTGGTATAAACCCGGAATCGTGGTGTGGAAAAAATCTCCTGGACTCTTTGGGCAACCGAGGCATCAAGGGATGCAGCAACAACCGCCGTTGGCATTTCAAGCGCCACTTCCCGAGCAAAACTGGGACCCGAAAGCACAGAAAAATTGGCATAGAGGGTTGACGGAAGCAGTTCGGCACTTATCTGGGAAATCGTCATAAGGGTATTCAACTCGATCCCTTTAGCCGCGTTCACCAGCAGAGTTCCCTCAGCAATGTATGGCAGTACGCCCGTTATAACACTACGAAACACCTGGGTTGGAGCGACAAAAAGAATAAGATCCTTGCCTGTCGCCACCTCTTGCAGTGAATTGGTGAAACGCAAACGGGACGAAAGGCTGATTCCAGGGAGAAAAGTGGCATTTACTCCGGTAGTCGCCATTTCCTTCACCAGTTCTGCCTCGTAGGCCCAAAGAGTAACATCATGACCTTTTTTAGCGAGCATATCAGCAAGGGTTGTCCCCCAGCTTCCGGCCCCGATGACCCCTATGGTACGCATACTTTCCTCCTCTCGCCTTCTCATCATCTTGAAACGGTACCCGTGGTAGTAGCCGTTATTATAGCAGAATCAATCCCATAACTCATCATCGCCCCATTCCAGATCGTTTTGCCGCGGGTCATAGCCATCTGCCAAGGCATCACGGGCAAAGCTGAGGCTGTCCAAGGCAAAGCGACGTAGAAAAGGGTTTTTCAGGTATGGAACATCCTCATTCATGAGATGCAGCGCTGCGGCCAGAATTCGTTCTACAAGCTCTCGCTCTTTCCCTGTTCTCAGCATGAGATCCGCGATAAGGAAAAGTCGACGAGCAATCCTGTTCTTCTCCGGGGTTATGACTTCCTGCATGAACTGCATCAGTAAATCGGCAAGGTTCTTCTCGGACAGGCCGGAAGTCTCATCTTCCTGCAACTCCGCCAACTCGTCGGCAATATCAAACACTCTCCCTGTTGCGGGAAACCATCCCGCAAAGCACTCTTCATCAAGAAGCGTATCCCCTGTCTCAAAGAGAAAGGTTGACGCGGTAATATCGTCAAGATTGAATGTGGAAAAATCAGGAACAAAGGGCTCAGGCCTCGTCTTGCCGGTCTGCAGAATCCTGCGCCATACATAGAACTCCGGAGGAACAGGGAAGCCCTTATCAATGTTGAGGTACAAGGCATCCCGCAGAAGCGCATGTGCATAGTCAGGGGATATTTTCAGTAGGCTTTCCCCCAGGACAGCCTCTCTGAAAAGTTCATCGTGCCCAGTGGGATTCAGGTCGCCATAGCCGGCAGCATCCGTAATCCCACAGGTTTCATGGGTTTGCAGGATGAAAACATCGAGCCCCCCTTTGTGATTCCAGCGGGAAAACCAGAGTGAACGAAAACCGCTTCCTTCAATGGGACTTGCCGCCGCCAGGTGAAATGGCGTATCGTCCAACGGCACGTCTTCAGGCTCCGGCAGGATGCCCAGAAACGATAATCTCTTCAAACTTCGCTCCGCAAGAACCCGGAATGCCCCATCTGCATGCTGTAGATAACGAAGGATAACATTTGCCGCACTCTGCCGCCTGATTCTGCCAAGGGAAATAATGACTTCCGTCACTATCTCATCATCGGAATACCCCAGCAGGATTTCCAGGAATAATTCAGCTTCCGGTCCGGTCCTGGTTGCCAGAAGCCTGACCAGTGCAACCTGAGCTTCTGAAGAATAACCGACAAAATTCTCCATAAAGGAGACAAAACCAGCTTCACCCCTGTCAAGGAGTGCATCCAGCCCTGCTGGCGAAGAACTTCCCACTTCTTCCAAAAGACGCGAAAAAGGGAGTTCCTCAATATCGACTCCGGAACGCTCCAGACCGGCCAATAAAACCGTCTTGGCGTCCACTTCCAGATCTTTCCGTTTCAGAGTAATTCGTACAAGCTCATCGATCCAACTGCCATCTTCAAAAAAATCAAGGAGATAGAGATAGCGCGCGATAATGGAACTGCCCGTCACTTTTCTCAAGCGGCGTAGCAGTGGAGGAAGTGCCGGCAGGCCGGCCTTTTGCACCTCGCTGGCAATCATTTCCATCTCATCCAGGGAGATGTCTTCCCTCTCGAGGGTGTGGAAAAGCCGTAGCAGGTCGCTTCGTTGCGAAAGACTAGTATCAATTCGAGCGAATCTCGCCATATAGGTTCCTCCGGAGAAGAGATGACTCAGCTACTCGCTGGCATCCGTTTCCGGTTCCGTATTTTCAGCCTCATCATCATCCAGAAAATCAGGCTCATCGCCCTCTTCTTTTTCTGCAAGCCGTGCAACAGCGACAATCCTTTCAGTCTCTTCGGTGACCATGAGCCGAACCCCTTGGGTATTACGGCCAATCACCGAAAAGCCTGCCACCGGCATGCGGATGATCTTACCCTGATCGGTAATCAGCATCAGGTCATTTTCGTCGGTGACTTGCTTGATGTCAACAACACAACCATTCCGTTCGGTGGTCTTGATGGTGATGATACCTTTGCCCCCGCGGCTTTGCAAGCGGTAATCGTCCAAGGGAGTACGCTTGCCGAACCCGTTTTCGGTAACCGTGAAGATAGTGGAGGAAACAGTATTTGGATTGATAATCTCCATGCCGATCACCACATCGTCACCCACCAGGGTCATTCCCCTTACCCCACGGGAAACACGCCCCATCGGTCGGGCATCCTGCTCATGGAAACGGATGGATTTGCCGTGATGAGAAGCCAGCAGCACGTCCTGACGTCCATCGGTGATGGCAACCCCAATCAACCGGTCTTCCTCATCCAGGTTCACCGCAATAATTCCGCCAGTCCTGATGTTGGCGTAGGCCTTGATCGGGCTCTTCTTCACCACTCCGTGACGGGTTGCCATGATCAGGTTGCGGTCGTCGTCAAAGCACTTCAGCGAGAGGATGGCGGCGATCTTCTCTCCGGCTTGAAGATTCAGAAGGTTGACGATTGCCTTGCCACGGGTCGCCCTGCCTCCTTCGGGGATTTCGTATACCTTGAGAACATAGACGCGTCCCGTGTCGGTAAAGAACATCATGAAATCCTTGCTGGAGGCGACGAACAGGTGCTCGACAAAATCCTCATCCTTGGTCTTCATGCCCGACTTACCCTTGCCGCCCCGGCGCTGTGCCCGATACATGGAGACAGCGGTCCGCTTGATGTAACCGGTATGGGAAACCGTGACCACCACGTCTTCCTCGACAATGGTATCCTCCAGAGAAATGTCAGCCGTCTGATCGATGATCTCGGTGCGCCGTTCATCGCCGAACTTCTCCTTCAGCTCTGTCAATTCACCGACAATGATCTTCAGAATTTCCGCCTCTGAGCCGAGGATTTCCTTGAGCCTGGCTATGAACCTCAAAAGCTCTGTGTACTCCTGCAGGATTTTTTCCCGCTCCAGACCAGTCAGTCGCTGTAAACGCATTTCCAGGATTGCCTGGGCCTGCTTGTCCGAAAGGCTCATGCTCGAGCTGAATACTGAGTCAGGGATCCCCAGCTTGCGCAGGTAGTCAGGGTCAGAGAAATTGCCGGCCATAAGGCCGTTCTTTGCTTCCTCCGGGTTTTTAGAGGCACGTATCAGTTCAATCACTGCATCGAGCCAGTCGAGGGCAATCTTGAGGCCTTCCAGAATATGGGCACGTGCCTCAGCCTTTTTCAGTTCGAAGATGGTGCGGCGGGTTACAATTTCCCTGCGGTGATCGATAAAATGCACCATGGCATCCCGCAGGGTTAGAACCTTCGGCCTGCCACCGGCAATGGCCAGCATGTTGATGCCGAATGAGCACTGCATCTGGGTCTGCTTGTAGAGATGATTGAGGATTACCTGGGGGTTCTCATCACGTTTCAGGTCAATAACAATTCTCATCCCGTCACGGTCCGACTCGTCCCTGAGGTCTGCAATCCCCTCTAACTTCTTCTCCCGCACCAGCTCGGCAATTTTGATAACCAGGTTCGCCTTATTCACCTGATAGGGTATCTCGGTTACAATGATTGATTGCCGCTCGGTCTTTTTCTGGGTTTCTATAAATGCCCGTGCCCGCATCTGTACAATGCCGCGGCCGGTCTTGTAACCCGAAATAATGCCCTCGCGACCATAAATGAAACCGCCGGTGGGGAAGTCAGGACCGGGAACTATTTGAATCAACTCTTCGAAGGAGAGATGCGGATTGCCGATAAGGGCAATGATACCGTCTATTACCTCCGAGAGATTGTGAGGGGGGATATTGGTGGCCATGCCGACCGCGATACCGGAGGAACCGTTTACCAGCAGGTTCGGGAACTTGGCCGGGAGCACCAGCGGCTCATGGAGGGAACCGTCGTAATTGGCTCCCGTTTCCACTGTCTCCTTATCCAGATCTTCCAGTAGTTCGTGGGCAAGCCTGGACATACGAATCTCTGTGTAACGCATGGCCGCGGGAGAATCGCCATCCACGGAGCCAAAGTTCCCCTGGCCATCCACCAGCGGATAGCGAAGTGAAAAACTCTGGGCCATACGGACGATGGTATCGTAGGCAGCAGAATCGCCATGCGGGTGATATTTACCAATAACGTCACCGACAACACGGGCCGACTTCTTGTACGGCTTGTTCCAGTCGTTGCTCATGTCGTACATGGCATACAGACAGCGCCGGTGCACCGGCTTCAGGCCATCCCGCACGTCGGGGAGGGCTCGACCGATGATGACGCTCATAGCATAGTCCATGTACGAGCGTTTCATTTCGTCTTCGATGTTGACAGAGGTTTTGTTGATTGTTTCGAGCATTGCTACCTCATGTATCAAAGCTACAGGCTGGGAACTGAAGGTGGGAATCTGAATAACTCCCCTTTTTCATGTACCTCATAACCTGTGCCGGTTTTTTTATATATCAAGATTTGAAACGTTCAAAGCGTTCTTTTCGATAAACTCCCGCCGCGGCTCCACCTGGTCTCCCATCAAGACGGTAAAGACGCTGTCCGCCTCCACGGCGTCCTCAATCTTCACCTGGAGCAAGGTGCGGTTGGTTGGTTCCATAGTAGTCTCCCAAAGCTGATCCGGGTTCATTTCGCCGAGACCTTTATAACGCTGAATATTGAGACCCTTTTTGGCGCTCTCCATAAAGAAGGAGAGTAACTCCAAACCGATGGTGGTGGAAAACAGCTCTTTCCCCTCATTGGAAACCACGGCTCGGCCTTTGCCAAAGATCTCCCTGACTCTGCGGAAACTGTCAGCCAGAAGCCTGTACTCGTAGGAATCTATGAGATCTACCGTGTGAGTGTCCAAGGCTATTCGCAGATTGCCGAGCCTGACGATGATGCGACCGTCATTCAAGACCGTAGCTTCCGCACCCTCATACACAGCGCCAATGTTTTCCATACGGGGAGCCAGTTTTTCCAGGTCCTCGATTCCACCTCTGATACCGAGACGAAGAAGGACCCTTACCAGTTCTTCGTTGATTCCCTTTCTGACGAACTTGTCGAGCAGGCCCCTATAATCCACCAACTGCTTGACCAGGGGAATTATCTGTTTCCCCACGTAGGTCTTGCTGCCACTCTCAAGAAAGAGGGTCATCTCATCGGTCCCTTCCTCCAGTAAGTAGTTTTGCATGGCTGCCTCATTGCGTAAATACAGCTCCTTCTTTCCTCGTTTTACCTTGTACAGTGGTGGCTGTGCGATATAGAGGTGACCGCGCTCCACGATCTGCGGCATCTGGCGAAAGAAAAAGGTCAGCAGCAAGGTAAGGATATGGGAACCGTCCACGTCGGCATCGGTCATGATGATGATCCGGTGGTAGCGTAGCTTTGCCACATCAAAGTCGTCCTTGCCTATGCCGGTGCCGAGTGCCGTAATCAGTGTGCCTATTTCCTGGGATGAAAGCATTTTGTCGAAACGGGCCTTTTCCACGTTCAGGATTTTTCCCTTGAGCGGGAGAATAGCCTGGAATTTGCGGTCACGCCCCTGTTTGGCCGATCCACCGGCGGAATCGCCCTCGACAAGGTAGATTTCACACAAGGCCGGGTCACGCTCCTGACAGTCAGCGAGCTTTCCTGGTAGGTTGGAGATGTCGAGAGCCCCTTTGCGCCGGGTTAGTTCCCGTGCTCTGCGGGCTGCTTCCCGTGCTCGCGCCGCATCAATGGATTTCTCGAGAATCTTCTTGGCTAATGCAGGATTTTCCTCCAGAAAACACGCAAGCTTTTCGTTCATCATTGTTTCGACGAAACCCTTTACCTCGGAATTGCCCAATTTGGTTTTGGTCTGTCCTTCAAACTGGGGTTGCGGTATTTTCACCGAAATCACTGCGGTGAGTCCTTCCCGCAAATCCTCACCGGATATGGAAACCTTGACGTTCTTGAGCAGATTGTTGGCTGCGGCGTAGCTATTCATGGTCCTGGTCAGTGCAGCACGAAAGCCTACCAAGTGAGTACCGCCTTCGTGGGTATTAATGTTGTTGGCAAAAGTGAAGATTTTCTCGTCATAGGAATCGTTATAGTGAAGGGCTATTTCTATATCAATTCCTGACTTTTCACCTTTGAAAAAGATCGGCTTCGGGTGGAGGCAATTCTTGTTACGGTTGAGATACTCGACAAAGGAAACTATTCCTCCTTCGTAATGGAAATCATGGTGCTTTCCATCTTCCCGCTCATCATCGATGGTTATTCGTACGCCGGCATTGAGAAAGGCAAGCTCCCTGAGTCGCTGGGAAAGAATGTCAAAGGAAAATTCTTTTATTTCGAAAATTGTGTCGTCAGGAAGAAAGGTGATCTTGGTGCCCCGCTTCTTGGTATCACCGACTATGGTCAAGGGTTCCTGGGGTATTCCCCTTTTGTAGGACTGCTTATACAGCTTTCCGTCCCGTCTAATCTCCATATCCAGCTGGCTGGAAAGGGCATTAACGACTGAAACTCCCACTCCATTGAGACCACCGGAAACTTTGTAGGAGGTGTTGTCGAACTTGCCACCGGCATGGAGAACAGTGAGCACTACTTCGGCAGCTGACCTTCCCTCGGTGGGATGGATATCGGTCGGGATGCCGCGGCCATT
>JAQUHM010000172.1 GCA_028683595.1 Geobacteraceae bacterium
CGTCTACTCGCTAATTCAAATCTCAATGAGAATCGCCTCGTTGACAACTATCTCGTACCATTTGAAAATAAGGAATAAGGAACCACATGCAAAACCACTCCGAAATCGCTGAGTTTCTCTGGAAAATAGCCGATCTTGTTAAAGATGACTACGACGCAAAGGATTATGAAGACGTTATCCTTCCATTTACCCTGCTGCGCCGCCTTGATTGCGTATTGGAGCCGACCAGACAGGCGGTCCGTGATGCTGCGGAGAAGTATAAGACACAGCCGGACAACCTGCGGGATATGCTCCTGAAAAAAGCTGCCGGGCAGTCATTCTATAACACTTCTGAATATTCCCTCGTTGAGCTGCTCAAACGTCCCAATGACCTAGGCCCCAACTTTTCCGCCTACCTGTCCGGGTTCTCGGTTAACGTCAAGGACATCCTCTATAACTTCTCCGGTGGCGAGGAAAAGGGGTTGAATCCAATCTACGAGACCCTGCTGCGCAAACGCCTGCTGTTCAAGGTGACGCAAGCCTTCAGCGATGTGCAGCTTGACCCCGAGACCGTGGATAATCACGGCATGGGGACTATTTTCGAGTATCTCATCCGTAAGTTCAAAGAGGCCAGCAACGAGGCCGCCGGTCAATTTTACACCCCGCGCGATATTATCCGCCTGATGGTCAAGCTGATGTTCGAGCCGGACCGTGACAAGCTGGCCAAGGAAAAGCTGCTCGGTATCTATGATCCAGCCTGCGGCACCGGCGGTATGCTGACTATTGCCAAAGAATACTTGCTGGCAGCCGTCAACCCGGAGCTGGAAGTTTCTGTTTTTGGTCAGGAGATCAACGAAAAGACTTACGCCATTGCCAAGGCCGATATGCTGATGAAGGGTGAAGATCCGGAGAACATCAAACGGGAAAACACCCTCAGTCATGACCTGCTCCCTGGCAGGCAGTTCAACTACATGCTTTCCAATCCCCCCTTTGGTAAGGACTGGAAGAATATCCGCGATGAGATCGAGGCGGAGCATGCCCGTGGCGATGCCGGTCGTTATGCCCCTGGCCTGCCTGATGTTGGCGACGGTGCCATGCTCTTTCTGCTGCACAAGATGAGCAAGATGGCACCCCAAGGTTCCAAGATCGCCATAATCTTCAACGGCTCGCCCCTGTTCAACGGCGATGCCGGTAGTGGTCCCAGCAATATCCGCAAGCATATTCTGGAAAACGACTGGCTCGACGCCATCGTGGCCATGCCCAATGACCTGTTCTACAACACCGGCATTGCCACCTATATCTGGCTGATCAATAACAACAAGCCCGCTGTCCGGCGGGGCAAGGTACAGCTTATCAACGCCAGCGGAGAAGAGTTTCGCACCATGCTGCGGCGCAACCTTGGCAAAAAACGGGTGGAGATCAGCGAAGACCAGGCGGCCTCCATACTTGGCATTTATGACGCCTTTGAGGCATCGAAGTTCTGCAAACTCTTTGACACGACCGATTTCGGCTACACTAAGGTAACGGTGGAGCGCCCCCTGCGCCTGCGTTATGACCTGACACCGGAACAGCGGGACGCATTGCGTCTGGATGGGGCCGTTCTCAAGTTGAAGGATGACAAGGGAAAGCAGTTGGAAACATCGATAGACGAGCTGACAGACAAGGCACCATGGCTGGATGACGGGCTGTTCTTTGTCGCCCTGACGGCTGCACTCCCCTGGAAGCTCACCCAAGGATTGATCAAGAGCATCCGGTCGGCCTTGGCTGTGCGGGATGAAACCGCTGAACCAGTACGGGATGCGGACGGTAAGCAGGTACCGGACGCAGAATTGCGCGACTGTGAGAACGTACCGTTGAAGGATGATGTTGACACCTACTTTGCCTGTGAGGTGCTGCCGCACGTGCCGGATGCTTGGATGGACCGGAGCAAGGATAAAGTCGGTTACGAAATAAGCTTCACTAGGTATTTCTATGAATATACCCCGCTGCGCTCCACCACCGAAATCGGGGCTGAACTGCTGGCGCTGGATGAAGAGACGGAGAATCTGTTGCGGGAGATAGTGCGAGTATGAGCGGCGATCTTCCAACATTCCCAAACAACTGGAATGCAGCTCAGATCCGTCGAAAACTACAAGGCGTGGACGGTATCCGCATTGGCCCGTTTGGCAGTGCCTTAACCCTCGATCAAATGGTTGAGGAAGGCTACAAAGTTTACGGCCAAGAAAATGTTATTTCACAGGATTTTACAGTAGGTACTCGTTTCTTGAGTCCCAAAAAATATGCGGAACTAAAAGCTTGTTCGATAGCTAGCGGCGATCTGCTTGTAACCATGATGGGCACGACTGGACGCTGCTGCGTTGTACCTGAAGAGATCGTAGAAGGCATTATGGACTCTCACCTCATTCGATTGAGGTTTCAAGATCATAAAGTTGATCCTTCGTTTATGGCTCTGCTCATAGACAAAGGCCATTACGTCAAAGAGCAGATAGGTGCTGGTGGTAAAGGCACTATAATGAGTGGTTTAAACTCAAGCATCATCAAAGAAGTTTGGGTTGGCTTACCTGATGTGGCAACTCAAAAACGAATTGCCAAATATGTTGAAGCACAGACCGTCAAAATCGACCGGTTGACGGAGATGCGGCGGCGGCAGATGGAATTGCTGAAAGAGCAGCGGGCGGCATTCATCCAGCAGGCCGTGACCCGTGGCCTTAACCCCGATACTCCGATGAAGGATTCCGGCATTCCCTGGCTCGGTGAGATTCCGGAACATTGGGAGGTCTTGAAAATTAAACGGCGTTGTCTGGTGAAACGCGGAGCATCACCACGTCCAATTGATGACCCTAAGTATTTTGACGATAATGGCGAATATTCATGGGTCCGCATATCAGACGTGACGGCAAGCGACAAGTACCTGAATACCACGGAGCAACAGCTTTCCGAACTGGGAGCCTCTTTAAGTGTCAAGCGGGAGCCTGGCGACATTTTTGTAAGTATATGTGGGAGCGTTGGCAAACCAATTATAAGTCAAATCAAGTGTTGCATTCACGACGGTTTTGTCTGGTTCGACCGCCTCAAGCTTGATTCAGAGTTTCTTTTCTATTTGTTTTCTAGTGGGGAAATGTTTAAAGGGCTTGGAAATTGGGGGACGCAGTTAAATCTTAATACTGACATTATTGGGGATATAAAAATACCTGTCCCACCAGAAGACGAGCAAAAGGGAATAGCTGAACATTTAGATAAACAGACCGTTAAATTTGAGGAAGCAAACGCAGCCTACACTCGCCAACTCACCTTTCTCACTGAATTTCGTGCTGCTTTGATCAATGAATGCGTGACCGGTCTACGACAGGTGCCGGAATGAACTGAAAACGTCCCCACAAAGGATAACGCCAATGAAAAAGCATCTTGAAACCAGCAACGTGTCGGAACAAGCCGCCGAGGAGGGAATTGTTGCTTCCCTGGCAATCAGCACCATGTATCGCGAGCGACAAAACACTGCTTTCGATGCCACTGCCTTGCTTGATATAGCTGAAACCACCGCCTTCATTCAGGCTACCCAGCCCAAGGAATGGGCCAAGCTGAGTAAACAGTTTCCTGGTGGCGAACAGGAGGCGCTGGCCGCCCAGCTTACCACGCTGCTACAAAAACGCGGCACCCTGGAAGTGCTGCGCAACGGGGTGTCGTTCAACGGCATCAATCTGCAGCTTGCCTACTTCCGCCCCTCTGCCGGCGGCAACCCGGAACATCAGGCCCGCTACGAGGCAAACCGCTTTGCCGTCATGCGCCAGGTGCATTTCTCCACAAAGACCTTGGACCAATCCATCGACGTGGTGCTGTTTCTCAACGGCCTCCCCATCATTTCCATCGAGCTGAAAAATCACTTTACCAGTCAGAACGTCCATCATGCCATTGCCCAGTATCGGCGGCGTGATCACCGCGAACCGTTCTGGGGGCGCTGTCTGGTTCATTTTGCGTTGGATGATGATTCGGTCTATATGACGACCAAGATAGAAGGTAAAGAGACCGCTTTCCTCCCCTTCAATCGCGACACCTTTAACCCAGTCATCTACGAGCGCTTTGCCTCTTCGTATCTCTGGGACGACTTCATCGATGAAGATGGCGAACCTCAGCCGGGGATATTGCTGGCGGATTCATTGTTGTTGTTGATTCAAAACTATCTGCATGCGGAACGATCCGAGAAGACCGGAAAGGAGAAATTCATCTTTCCCCGCTTCCATCAGCTTATGGCCGTCCGCAAAATGCTTGCTCATGCCAAATCAAACGGCAGCGGCCACAATTACCTTATCCAGCACAGCGCCGGTTCCGGCAAGAGTAACAGCATTGCCTGGCTGTCACACCAGCTTGCAAACCTCTGCGGAGCGGATGGTCAGCCGGTATTCGACAGTATCGTGGTAATCACCGACCGTCGGATTCTGGACAAGCAACTACAGGACACCATCAAGCAGTTTGAGAAGATCAAAGGGGTGGTTACCAAGATCGACCGGAATACCAAGCAGCTTGTAAAGGCGCTAGAGCGCGGCGACAAGATCATTATCACCACCTTGCAGAAGTTCGGCTTCATCGGCGAGATGGTCAAGCTGGACAAGCGCTTCGCAATCATTGTGGACGAAGCGCACAGCTCACAGACCGGCGAGAATGTCAAAGACCTAAAGATCGTGCTGACATCGGACGAGCAACTCCGCGTGGCGCTGGACAAGGATGAAGAAGAGGCGCTGGACCCGATTGAAGTGGAGCTGGAGAAGATCCAGAAGGCACGGCAACGACTGCCGCACCTGTCGTTCTTTGCCTTTACCGCGACCCCCAAGGACAAGACGCTGGAGCTGTTCGGCACCAAAGACCCGACAGTGAAGAAGGGTTTCCGTCCTTTCCACCAATACACCATGCGCCAGGCGATTGATGAGGGCTTCATCCTTGACGTGCTGAAAAGCTATACCACCTACAAGACCTACTTCGAGTTGATTGAGAATGAGAAGGCCGAAGGAGAGAAGGAGGTCGAAAAGCTCAAGGCGCGTCGCCTTCTGTTGGAATATGTGGATCAGCACGAGTTCGCTATCAAGCGTAAAGCCCATATCATCGTTGATCACTTCACCCGCAAGACCGCCCACAAAATCAAGGGGCAGGCAAAGGCGATGGTAGTCACGCATTCCCGCGCCCACGCCGTTCGGTACATGCAGGAGATCAGCAGTGTCATCCGCGAACAGAACCTGAACTACGGCGTTCTGGTTGCCTTCTCCGGCACTGTGACTATCAACGAGCAGAAATATACCGAAGAGAGCATGAATCCACCAGGCACGGGCGACATTGCCGAGGCATTTAAAAAACCGGAACAGCGCATGCTGGTGGTCGCGAACAAGTTTCAGACCGGCTTTGATCAGCCGTTACTGCACACGATGTACGTGGACAAGAAACTTGGCGGCGTGGCAGCAGTCCAGACCCTGAGCAGGCTAAACCGGACTGCACCGGGCAAGCAGGATACGATGGTGCTGGATTTTGTGAACAGCCAGGAGGTTATCGAGGCTTCATTCCAGGACTATTACCAGCGCACTGAACTGGAAGGGGAAACCGATCCGAACAAGCTCTACAACCTGAAATACTCTCTGGAAAAGATGAAGGTATTTAGTGCTGATGACGTGGCCGAGTTTGTTGATCTGTTCATTGTAAAGAAGGTGCCGTCCGAAAAGCTGCAACCTTTTTTCCAGAGAATCGTAAAGACCGGCTACAACAACCTTGCAGCAGAGCACAAAGAGAAAAAAGATTACGAAAAACTGAAGGCGGAGGCACAAGACAAATTCCGCAAGGAAACCGCCCGCTACGTGAAGCAGTACACTTTTATTAGCCAGATAATGACCTTTACGGATACCTCTCTGGAAAAGTTCTACCTGTTTGCCAAACTGTTATTGAAACAGCTCCCCTACCAAAAGCAATCGCTGCCGCTGGAAGTTGTCGAGATGATCGATATGGATAAATACCGGGTACAGGAGGAGCAGAACGGCAGCATAGTGCTTGCCAAGGAGGATGGGACGTTAACGCCTTCCCCTGACGATGGTCACCGCGGCGGGAAAGAACAGGAGAAAGAAAAGCTCAAGATCATTGTCCATAAATTGAATGAAGAGTACGGCCTCCCCTTTGAAGAGGCCGACCGGGTGATAAACGCCATCAAGCAAAAACTGGAAGAAGACGATGCTTTGCGCTCCGCCTTCAAAACCAGTGACATTGATCACCTGCGGCGCGATAAGCTAAACCGCAGCATCAAGGACGCCTTCCTCAATAACGCCGACGAGTTCCTGAGCTTCATGGCCAAGACTGAAACAGATCCCGGCTTCGGCAAGTTTTTCTTCTCGGAAATGTTCAAGTGGTATTCGGGGACGGTCAAGGAATAGGCTGTTTCCAACGTTGTCCCGACCCTACCTGTTAAAGAGAGTGCCATGACCGATTACATAAAAAATAAAACTGAGCGGCCAATGTTTAGGCCGAAGTGCTTTCGCGTTCTTGATGAGGTGCTCGGTAAATCCGATGCAACAGTGGAATGGATTGAAGTAGCAGTTAGGCACCTCAAACGAGAATATGAAAAAGACGGTTCTTCACGGATCAATAGTCTTGCAGGCGATTACAACGTGCGTGTGAACCCGGTTGAGTTCGACAAGATATGCGTTCGCTGGGGGCAACTGCAGGTTCTCTCCAGCTATCAATACTTAGATGAGTTCTTGAGTTGTTTTCGTAAGGAGCACCCACGGAAAGAATCCCGTAAACGCGAAGATAGAGAAGACCTTCTAACCTTCGTTATGGATGCTTATAATGTTTCAAAAAATGATGTCGGCCTGATTGAGTTTGAGATACTCGATTATTATCGGCTGGTCAGAAATCAACTGATGCACAATCCATCGGGCGAGCAAGGTAAGGTTCATAAAAGTCAGGCAGAAAGAATATTGAATAATAAAAAAGACAACTATTCCACTTTATCGGCTCCGAATCATATTGATGCGATTCAGTTCGATGACTTTATTTTACTGACACGCGTTATCAAGCACTTTTCACGTGTCCTTTGTTCGAGAACAACTCCAACTGAACCAGAATGGGCTTCTTTGATCCTCAAGAATTCTGAGTTGGTGAAAAAACTCCGTACATTTATTGGAAATGACGCTCGGATAAAACTCAAACTGAAATCTTATTTACTCACCAATTACTGTTGCGAAATTGGTGATGAAGTGTTAACAAATATTTTCAATTTATGCCTGTTGGCTCAGTGGCAGAGCGCCCCCCTCCAAGAGCCGACGTGATTATTGCATCAGGTCGGTTGTTGAAGGGGGAAAGCGAGGGTTCGATTCCCCGGCAGGCACCATTTTTCCAAGTCCGTTGTCACTAACGGACTTTTTTGTGGAGATGTATCAAATTAATAGTTCCTGAGTGTCTCCCTCAAGCCTCGCCTCCGCCCATTCCCAGCCCTGCATCTCCGCTTCAAAATATTGATGCCGCAACCGCAGCCACGTCCGCTGGTGCATCCCCTTCGGCTTCAGATTGAGCCCTTTATCATTGCCCCCCATCCTGGCCTTGTACTTGTCCCGCTTCCGCCAACTTCGATCAATCAGGTCCTCATTACAACTTGCATAAGTAAGGTTGAGACAGTGGCGGCAGGCCACATGCCCTGCGTCTAGGATCACCACAGCCACCCGGCGGGAACAATATGGACAAATAAACCAAATTCTCGAACCGCCGTAAGCGCACGAAGTATGGGTAAGGTGGACGGTCTTTTCCGTCAGTTGCCACTCTTCGCTTAAATTCCTGCGCCAAGAGGTGGCCCCCGTCAGTAGGACAGGTTGGCGGCGGAAATAAGGTGGATAGCCGTTATGGTTATGCCGCCAGTAAGAGTGATCGACCGGCGTAGCCAGGCCGGGGTTTTTGCCAGTATGCCTCATC